>JANQIS010000245.1 GCA_028282045.1 Gammaproteobacteria bacterium | reverse complement strand
TTATTTCGTTATGTTTACTTAAATAGTAGAAAGGAGATTTGTAAAGGTCTTGCCCCCCTGTTTTACCCTACCGCGATACTCAAATCTCACAAACGGCTTTGATCAGCTTGGGGCCATGGTAAATCAAGCCGGTGTAGAGCTGTATTAAGGTGGCGCCTGCTGCCAATTTTTCAGATGCAATTTCTGCTGAGTCAATGCCTCCACTAGCGATCAACACGACATGCTCTCCCAGGGCTGCTTTAAACCGGCGCAAAGTAGCAGTACTTTGTTCGTGAATAGGATAACCACTTAGCCCACCTGTCTGTTGTGCTAAAGGATGTTCAGCAACGCCCTCACGTGAGAGCGATGTGTTGGTGGCAATCACGCCTTCAACTTTATGTCTAAGGAAAATCTCACTCATCATTTCAATCGCTTCCACCGTCAAATCCGGCGCCACTTTCACTACTAATGGCACCCATTTTTTATGTTGGTCAGCAAGACGATGCTGAGCGGCTTTCAATTGTGTTAACATGTCTGCTAATGCATCACCGTGTTGGAGCAAACGCAAACCAGGTGTATTCGGTGAAGACAAGTTCACACTAATATAATCAGCATAGGGATAAACCTGCTTGATACAAAATAGATAGTCATCAACGGCTTTTTCATTGGGAGTCTGAGCGTTTTTCCCAACATTAATGCCATGTATACCGTGAACACGATAGCGTCGAATATGCTCGATGAATACATCGACTCCCACGCTATTAAATCCAAAGCGATTAATTAAAGCTCGGCATGACTTGAGTCGGAACAGTCTGGGTTTGGCATTTCCTGATTGTGGACGTGGCACCACAGTGCCCGACTCAATAAACCCAAAACCAAGTTTTTCCAGTGCTTGCCCATACTGGCCCTGCTTATCTAACCCGGCAGCTAAACCAACGGGGTTAGCAAAAGTCAGTCCCAATGCTTTTACCGGATTGCGATAATGTTTTGTTGGCAACAAGC
The DNA here is from genome assembly GCA_028282045.1 of Gammaproteobacteria bacterium. Classification (GTDB taxonomy): domain Bacteria; phylum Pseudomonadota; class Gammaproteobacteria; order Francisellales; family CACEW01; genus JANQIS01. The sequence goes on along the minus strand of JANQIS010000245.1, from coordinate 2,290 downwards.
CACAACGGTGCACTGCTTGCAATGTCTGCAAAGTCAGGTGATGAGAAAGTTCAGGGGGCAAACAGAACAAAAACGGCTTAATCAGTGAATACACAGGGTCACCTCATTAACAAAATAAATAGCCTGGCCTCCCACCTTTGTGGGAGTGGCAACAAAGTTGCTGCAGATAATATCATGCGCGCAACCGTGTGAGTATTGCCTTACAGATGCCTCGCAAGATATTAACCTCATCCACACTTAAATGTGCCCTTTGGTATAACCGCTCTAGACGGCGTAGCATCTTTTTAGGGTGCTTAGGATCAAGAATGCCAAGATGAAACAACGCACGCTGTAAGTGCTCATAAAACCCTTGTACTTGCTGTTGTGTTGCCGTGGCCTCTTCTGATGGTTTGATGGTGGTTGTTTCAATACAGGCCAGACGGCATTCATATGCCAATATTTGTACCGCTTGAGCCAAGTTTAACGAACTGTATTGGTCATTGGTAGGGATATGCACATGAGCGTGACAACGCTTAAGTTGATCGTTGGACAATCCGCTACGCTCACTACCAAACACCAGGGCGACACGCAGCCCTTGATGCACACGCCCACTCACTTCTTGTGCCATCGCGCGCGGTGTGGCCATCGGCCAACTTAGGTGGCGATCACGGGCACTGGTGCCAAATACCCAGTGACAATCAGCAATGGCTTCATCCAAACTATCAACCGCCATTGCCTGATCTAATAGGTTATCGGCATTAGAAGCCATTACAACAGCCTCCATTGAAGGAAACTGTTTTGGTTTAACTAAAACTAACTGAGTCAAGCCCATGGTTTTCATCGCTCGTGCTGCTGCACCAATATTCCCTGGATGACTGGTTTCTACAATACCACACGGATTTGAGATAAGATTGTTGTTTGTGACATTGTCATGGATTTTTGCTAATAGAGTGATATTATAGCCATCAATTAGCCATCGCACAGGCCCCGAACACATGCATCCTTATATCAACACTGCTATTAAAGCTGCTCGCGCTGCCAGCCAAGGTATTTTGCGTGCTTATGATAACCACAGTGCCATCCATATTGATCTTAAAGGCAAGCATGATTATGTTACCTCGGCTGACCGAGATGCCGAGCAATGTATTGTTGATATCCTACATGAGGCTTATCCTCGACATAACTTTATTACTGAAGAACAAGGTGAGCTGACCTATGGTGATGAAAATGAAGTAACCTGGGTGATTGATCCTATTGATGGTACGACTAATTTCATTCATCGGTTACCTGGCTTTGTCATCTCTATTGCAGCCCAAAAACAAGGTAAGTTAGAGCACGGTGTCATTTACCACCCTATTACCGATGAGTTATTTACTGCCAGTCGAGGCGGCGGCGCCCAACTTAATGGTAACCGCATTCGTATTAACACTGCCACTAAACTTGATGACACAATATTGTCATTAGGCATACCACGTGATACAGCATCCCTTGAACAATACTGTCACTGCCTTAAGCAATTACAGGGTTCTATCGCTGGTATTCGTCGTTCCGGTGCCACTGCGCTTGATTTAGCCTATTTGGCTGCCGGACGTATTGATGGTATTTGGGCCAATGATCAAAAACCATGGGATATGGCTGCTGGTATACTACTCATTCGGGAAGCTGGTGGAATCGTCACTGATATGGATGGTGGTGACGATGTTTTCCAAAAAGGTAATCTGGTTGCTGCCAACAGCAAATTGATTCGACCACTGCTAAGATTATTAAGAGATAACGCAATAACCACTTGAATGCCAAGCGCTTTTGATCCGCCGCAACATAGTTATGATAGGCATTTACGCCACTGGGCTTCGCTATCATTTGAGCAATACTGTCAGGTACATCGTCAATTGATTGCAACACTGCGCCATGAGCATCAGATGGATGCTAACCCACAGAGCATCGTATTTAATGCGCCTTATTCCCTGATGCCGAGCCCAAACCCACCGGATCATGCCGTCATGTTGATCCATGGTTTTATCGCCAGCCCTTATTATCTCCATGCAATTGCTCAAGTTTATGCGCAATTGGGTCTGGGGGTTTATAATTTGACCCTGCCGGGTCATGGCACCTGTCCGGGTGATTTGCTTAACTGTCGTGCACAACACTGGATTGATTATGCTAGATTGATGTTGGATAAAATAAATGCTCGACATCGCCATGTACATTTGTGTGGCCACTCCATGGGTGCAGTTATTGCCAACTTATTGGCCACAGAACAATCCGTTTGTAGCTTGGTGGAACTTGTTCCTGCTCATGGTGTTAACCTGAC
>JANQIS010000151.1 GCA_028282045.1 Gammaproteobacteria bacterium | reverse complement strand
ATAGCGTGAAAATCTCGTATTATAGGCTGATGCTTGAAAAAGTATGCATTGATTGAGTGCAATTTGAAAGGGAATAACCCTTTTCGGATAGCCTCTTAGTAGTGATCTCACATGATCGCTTCTTTTTAAACAGTGTTTGTGATGATTTATGGCTGGTACATAATAACCATGTGAGTACCTTCCAAGGTGACCTGGATGATTATCGCCAGTGGCTATTGTCACAATCCTCACCCAAACACAAACCCAGCAAACCCACTAAACCAAAATCCGCTTCCCCCCTGAAGCAACAGCAACAATTGACCAAACAACTCAACCAGTTAGAATGCCAGCACGATGAGCTACATCAGGCAGTCAAAACCCTGGATGAACAACTGGCTGACCCGCAACTGTATCAATCTGCTGATCACCGACAATCACAGTCACTGAATCAACAACGCCAAACATTGATAACCCAGATAGCACAATTAGAGCAGCAAGTTCTAACCCTGATGGAAAAGCTGACGTAGGCTTAACCTAAGCATCATACCACCTGACTGAAAACAGCTTGCCAATCGGGCATCTGGATACGCGCTACTTTACGCCACCAGATACGTTTACCGATATGGCGATAACACACCACGGCAGTGGAAGTAATCCAGTTAGCAGGGAACCCTTTTGGCGTTGCATGTGCCTGCCAAGGCAGTGCTGCTAACTCGATGGGCTGCAAGGACTGGTGCCAACCATCACAAGTGGCTGGTATTTGACTGGGCAAGGCTGTTTGCTCCAACAGGCTCTGCCCTAGTAACTTAAGCTCGTGCTGTTGTTCTAAATGGCGCCAATGTAGTAATAGAGATCTAGCCTGGTGCCCGATTTGTGAGAAAATCACACCAATTAATAATGCTATCCATAGCACACTGATCAGAACAAATCCGTATTGCTTAGCCATAGCTGCTCCTGAACTTTATCTGCCTGAATTGTCGCGGTGATTGCTGAGCCGTTTGACTGTAAAGCAAGCCCTGTTAATCCAGGCAAAATCTCATGGCGCCTCAAACGCTGATCCATAGCATACAGTACATACGTATCGGCTTGTGACCTTTGGCCAAGATACCAAACACGGGTCTTTAGCGGCAAAATACTCGCTCCATCATTAAATTCATGCACGACTGGTGAAGCCAAAGTAATACGTTCGGGCAAGCGTGATGACACCTTGTCCACTTTAATCACCTCAGTTCGTTGGCAATCTGTGATCACCACGCTATCACCCGATGTGACACCAATAGACTTAAATAAAGCCAATTGCACCTGTCCGGCATTCACCCAAGGCAACCACACACCTGGTGTTAAGGCTTGGGTGATAAGCACATCATCCCCAACCAATTCTCCAGCACCGCTATTGTTGACAGGCAACCCATGTGAGGCAGCAGTGGATCGTGTCCATATAGTCGCCGCCAAGCGACTGGCAATGGGGACATCAGCGTGGAATTGCGGCTTCGTCTGAGTGCAAACATGGATATGCTGTGTTTGACTAGCCATAATATAGCTTGCCGCCAGTGCCACATGATCACGCTGTTGCCAGTGTTGTAGCGTTTGTGAGGCACGTACAAAATAATGCGACAGAAATTCATTACTCGCCAGCACAATGATACTACCAATAATAATAATCAGCAGTGTTTGACCAGGCTTGCACCTTGCTGTTTAGTTGTTTGTGTTGGCATGCTCACATCCTTGTAGCAGCTTGCACCAATAAATCATTCCATCAAGACATGCGATAAGTCACTTGCTGGGCAACCTGGTGGCTATCATCCAGGTACCATTTAATACTCACCACTGGTTTACCATCACAGTGTTCAACATTAACCTGACCTCCAGGCAGCTTTTGTGCAACTTGTTGTTGCCAATGTTTAATCGATGCAGGAGTACAAGCCTTTTTTGCTGCAGAGGCAATGCGTAGCGCTTCTTCCCTGGCAATGTGATGATAATAAGAACGGCGCATGTAAGTCATCATACCCAACTGTTTGCTTGCCACGGCTAATATCAACAACCCGCAAATCAGTGTTGCGATCAACACTTCAATAGTTGAGTAACCCCGCGCCATATAAGGTCCTTTTTTCCTCCGATGTGGGTATTGTATATTAAAACACCCATTTTTCCACGCTGCGCAGCATGAAAAAAAATAGTTCCCTAAGGTTTTTAATGGAAAGTCGGCAGTAGGCTTGAGTAATCCACAGCCCCTGAGTTTGAGCAATCAGAGTCGCCAACATGCCCGTTAACAAACGGTCGTCTACCAAAATGATTTTTTCTGCAGGGATATTTGATTGCGCTACGATATACTGCAAGCCATCTGGATAGGGTTTTTTGCGCACCCCACCAATAAAATGGATGTGTGGAAAGTGCTGTGCAAACCAGGTTTGTCGCGCAGGTATCGGTTTATTTGAAAGAATAAAAATACGCTCTTGCGCAAAGTCCCGGGTTAGCTGTTGCAACCATGTCACCACCTGTGGCAATGGGACCAAATCGCCGTGTGGTGCTAGTACACCATCAAAATCCAATACCAAACCTGTGATACCTTTACGCGCCAAAAATGCCGCTGTGATGTGCGTGACATGCCGACAATGGCACTGTGGGTCAGCGGCCAAAGCAGACAATGCCCGACGACGTTGCCAGGCTTGCTGTAGCGTATAGATGACACGCTGCCAGCTCATCGCGCTAAACTACCTATCCACCAACCCAATGCCG
>JANQIS010000144.1 GCA_028282045.1 Gammaproteobacteria bacterium | reverse complement strand
TACAGAATGACACCACATCATCATTGTGCTACTGGATAGCGCAATTCAGATAGGGGCAAAGCCAATTTGAAACTATCGCTTAAGAGTGTGCGTATTGTGCGGTTAAGTGAATTGCCCCCACATTTGGTGAAGAGCCGAAAAATATCGCAGAAAAAATGGTGCCGAAGAGAGGACTCGAACCTCCACGGAGTTGCCCCCACCAGCACCTGAAGCTGGCGTGTCTACCAATTCCACCACTTCGGCATAGGAAGTGAAGCTGCCAAGACTACTGCGGTGATTTACTCTTGTCAATCGGGTCTTTAAGCATCATCCAATACAGCTTTAAGCGCTTGTTTAACGCTCATGTTGTGACTGTAACAACGCACACACAAAGCGAAAAGTTGTTCAAGTGAGAGCGTGTGAAGCGAATCGCCCTTGGGTTCTTCGTCTCGATTAATCTTATCAATGATCGCTTGCTTGCTGGCCACCAGCGCTTGCAAAGCATTATACTCATCTTGACCTAACCGCCTGGCACGCGCCAACTTTTCAAGGGTAACCACCACATAATGAAGTAAGTCTTTCGGCTGGCAATAGAAGGATTCACTCATTCAACTAAAATTCCCAGTTTTAAAGCAAGCTCCATCAACTTACTCTCACTTAGGCGTGATAAATTGGCGATCACCGGAATTTTGCCAGGTTCCTCAATAATCACCATCACCTCACCGGCTTTGTTAATTGCCTGGCAATCAGGCGGCAGTGCACTGCGTATTTGTTCGGCAATCGGTGACATTCCCATAATAGTTCCCCTGTTGAATTAACCCCAATGGCGATCTTAGCATAAAGTTTTTACTCTCATTGTGTAGCATACACGCCGACATCATATAGTGATGCATTCTTTCACATTCACTCAATAAGGTAGCACGTATCTGTCTATCTGGGATAGCCTCAATCTGTCGTTTCAGTTGGTATAGTGCCAACGTTGCGTCTTTAAACATTTTAACACTCCTTTATTTTTGAATACCCGGCACCAATTTCACTTTGTCAAAACAACGTCCCTGTATAAGCTTGATGGTACTTTTTTGGGCGTTGACTGTTTTTACTGGTGTTTTAGTGAGCCCACATTGGGTTATTTGTTTTTCAATAATTCCCATTATTTTACTCCGTCAATCAGTCCTGACGCCGAATCAAGGCAATCATGATACCTTGAATCTGTACTCGCTCCTGTGAATACGTCATGGGCTGCATGGTTTTATTCTCAGGGATCAACGTCACTGTACCCTGAGTGCTGTGATAAAAGCGTTTGAGTGTTGTGTCATAACCATCGACCAAGGCCACTACAATCTGCCCATCTCTTGCAGTTTGCGAGGGTTGGATCAACACATAATCACCTTCATAAATTCCGCCATCCTTCATAGAGTCACCTTGCACTACCAGCAAGAATGCTGGCTTTCCTTGTGAGAAAAAACAATTGAGATCCACGTGCTCGACATGCTCAAATGCCATAATGGGTTTACCGGCAGCAATCTTGCCCACTAAGGGCACACCAACTGGTTCTTGCATTTGAGGATTGTGAACCAGGCGAATAGAGCGATTAATGTTTTCCTTACGCTCAATGACACCAGCCTCCTCTAACGCTTTGACATGTTTGAGTACCGAGCCACGTGAACTGGTACCAATACCGCCAGCGATCTCACCATAGCTTGGTGAGTAGCCATATTCATTGATATAATCCACGATAAACTGATAGACCTCATGTTGCTTCTTAGTCAGCATAGTGGTGCCCAATGTTTTCTTATGAACCTATAATAGAAAACTTAAAGAAAACATTCAAGCAGTACTAAGATTAAATTCACATCAATTTTGGCCGCCCCGATAGTCTAAATAGCAGCCTATACCAAGACAGTATTGAGGATAATCGACTCATGGCGCCCTGGCCCCGTAGAGATGATACCAATGGGTATGCCGAGGAAATCTGCTATGGTTTTGAGGTAGTTTTTAGCAGCATCAGGCAGTTCATCATAATGCGTTAAGCCATTGCTAGGGCCTTGCCAACCGGCTAGGGTTTCATACACAGGAACACAGGCAGCGAAATCCTCTGGATCGGCTGGTGGATAATCCAATTGCTCGCCATTAAACTGATAACCAACACACAGCTTAACTTCCTTTAACCCATCGAGCACATCAAGCTTGGTAATACATAGACTGGTTAAACTGTTAAGCTGCACGGAGCGGCGCAATACGACCAAATCGAGCCAACCACAACGACGCGCCCGCCCTGTTACAGTGCCAACTTCACAACCAACCGTACCCAAATGATGACCCACTTCATCATGCAATTCCGTCGGTAAGGGACCTGCGCCTACACGAGTAGTATAAGCTTTAACGATACCCAACACTTCATCTAAATACATCGGGCCAAAACCACTGCCGCAAGCAACGCCGCCAGCCGTGGTATTAGACGAAGTGACAAATGGATAAGTACCGTGATCAATATCCAGCAAGGTACCTTGTGCGCCTTCAAAAATAATATTTCTGCCACTCTGGCGTAGACGATGAATCAAGTCAGTGGTATCCACCACCATCGGGGTAATACGCTCAGCATAGCGCAATGTCATATCAATCATAGCATCAACATCGATAGCAGACACTTGGTAAAACTGTTGCAACACAAAGTTATGATACGCCATGATTTCCCGCACCTTATCGGCAAGGCGCTGCGGATGCTGCAGATCGCTCACTTTAACTGCCCGGCGAGCCACTTTGTCTTCATAAGCCGGACCAATCCCACGCCCGGTGGTGCCAATAGCATTTTGCCCGCGCGCAGACTCACGCGCCTGGTCCAGCGCCACATGAATCGGCAAAATTAATGGGCATTGCGGGCTGATACGCAAACGCAACTCCACCTCAACGCCTCGCTCTTTGAGCATATCCATTTCTTCGCACAAGGCTTCTGGCGAGAGCACCACACCATTACCAATGATACTCACCACATTTTCATGGAGAATGCCGGAAGGAATCAGCTTAAGCTTGGTTACTTCACCGTTGACTACCAACGTGTGTCCGGCATTGTGCCCTCCTTGAAAACGCACCACAGCATGGGCCATTGGGGTGAGCATATCAACGACTTTACCTTTACCTTCATCGCCCCACTGGCTACCCAATACGACTATTGCTTTGCTCATTCCTTGCCCTTAAATGTTATACACATGGCGCATGACCAGTAAAATGACTAGGCCAATAATCATCAACACCAATCCCATCACACGCAACTGTTTAGAGGGTTGTTGGCTCATACGTAACAACAACGCACGATAATACTGGGGAAGCAGAAACGGCATAATCCCTTCCAATACGAACACCAAACCAATCCCGACGACAATCAACTTCCACATGAAATTACTTTCCTGTTACTACATTGCCTAGTTGATTAAAATATTTAAAGAACTGCCCTTTTGGTGAAAGCACTACTGTATCTTGTTTTTGGCTAAAGACATCATTGTATGCCAATAAACTACGATAGAAGCTATAGAACTCGGGGTCTTTCTGGTAAGCATCAGCATAGATTTTAGCAGCTTGCGCTTCACCTGCAGCACGGACTTTCGCTGCCTGGCTATTGGCATTAGCTAATGTCACTGCAACTTTAGCATCGGCCTGAGCTTTAATCACTTCAGCTTGTTGCTGACCTTCAGCGCGGATTAGCGAGGCCATTTTCTCACGTGCTGAGCGCATTCTAGCAAAAATGGTTTCAGCCACTTCAGTTGGCAGGTCGATACGTTTGATGCGTACATCCACCACCTGAATACCTAGCGGTTTAGCCGCTTGTTTGACATTAGTCAGAATTTCTCTCATGACATCGCCACGCTCTTGTGACAACAAATCAGAAATGGTCTGTTGACCAAACTCGGCTCGAATACCGTCATTTAACTGCTGACGCAGCAATGCCTGCGCCCGGCCAACATTGGCACCGGTGGCTTTGAAATAGACCACTGGATCGACAATACGCCATTTCACAAAGGCATCGACCAATACTTCTTTTTGTTCTTTGGTCATAATGCGAGAAGAATCAATATCCAAGGTGCGCAAGCGCATATCAAAGCGCTTGACACTCTCTATCAAAGGAATCTTGAAGTGTAGCCCGGGTTTGAAAATGAGTGGCTGATTTTGTGCGTTGGTCTCAATCTTACCCAAACGTAGTAAAATCGCCTGCTGAGTTTGTAGCACGGTAAACGTTGACATCAACGCCACCACAATCACAATAATAATTGCTGTTAAAATCCATTGATTACTGCGCATTGGTTTGTGCCTCCCTCCAGCGGATCAGGGCGTTGCGAAGCGCCATTTGTCGTTGTAATGCGGCTTGTCGGTCCACACCTTGTTGAGCAGCCGATGTTGTCTTATCACCAGTACTAGAAGCGG
>JANQIS010000096.1 GCA_028282045.1 Gammaproteobacteria bacterium | reverse complement strand
GGCTACCATAAAAGCTTACCACCTTTAATTTAGGAAAGCATTTTCATGATCGCGGGTGAGCAAAAGCAATGGCTCATGTCGGTTTCATCAGGCTGCATTTTGCCACGGATTCTAAAAAAACACCAATTTACCCCTGGACGAATGGCCTAATGAGTGATAAATTTTCATGACTAATATCATGATAATAAAGCAAATTTAATTGATGTATTTATTGTGGGGTAAAATAGACGTTACGCTGAATGAAAATATCAATTAAGAAAAAAAGGGGGGGTTATGAATTATTATGGTTATATTTCTACTTATTACAATTCGACTAGTGATATCCGTAATGCGCTGGAAGATTATGCATAAGCACAGGGGTTTACCTTTACCGATCTCATTGATGATCCGGAAAATAATCGCAAAAGTTGGCATGAACGTAAATTACAAAGTTTAATTAGCCGGGTGATGAAATCTGGTGATGTGCTGGTGATTTACGAGGCTTCAAATTTGGCTCGCTCCACTGCACAGATTTTAGAAATCTTTGAAACTGCCAACCAGCATGGCATCCATATGCACTTGGTGAAATACCAACAAACATTCCCGACCAAAGATAATATGACCACCAAAGACTTCCTGACTTTGGTTAGCCACATTGAAAGTGATTTTGTTGCCAAACGCGTTACTGATGCGCTATCACGTCGTAAAGCTGCAGGATTACCTATTGGCCGTCCAAAGGGGCGCTTGAATAAAAGTTTAAAGCTGGATAAGTACCGTAAAGAAATTCAGAAATACTTGAACCTTAACGTTAGCCGTGCCTCTATTGCTAAGTTGATCGGCTGCAACCCGCAGACACTGTATAATTATATTGAAAAACGCGGATTGAAAGCCCAGAAAGAGGTTTAATCCAGATAAATTTTAATGCTGGATTATAGCCTGATTTATGAGATGATTATCAGTACAAGTCATTGCATCACTGCCATCGACGATGAGCTTGAGTATTGAACATGATCTCACAGTACTCATACTATGAGGTGTATACTGCGGTCGTTCAAATATTTTTACCTTGCCGTGGCGGCCAGTCTGTATGTGCTTTAGAGTTACTGCACTAGGTATCATTGTTTTAAGGAGGAAATAATGAATGGTAACCCACTTCAATTTACCCCGCCTATTTTTGATTTTTCTAAAGCCAAAGTAATAACTCGCCGAGCGTTGCAAAGTAATCCGCATGTCAGACATTGGTATGATGGAACATATAGGCAAACAGAGTGTAATGGAAATCCTGATAGAGCGTATGATTGGTTTTTTTATGCTAATGAAGGGAATTTATATGCCGACTGGGTCAGGAATCGGCAACACGTATTTTTTTGGCGTAATGCTGAGGGGGATTGGCAATTATTTGATGATGTCCACTCTGATATTAATATTGACGCAATGCAGGATGCTCAGCGTAAGGAGCGTTTTTATCAGCAGCTAGCTGGGGCCTTTCCGGACCACCATCAAGCATTACGACGACACTGGAACCAACAGGTGATGAGTGCTCTGAAAACTCCTTTCGGAACGAAGCAAATAAACGGTGCTGAATATATTGCTGCACCATGTGAACATAAGATTCGTTTTTACCTGGAGGGTGATACGCTATATTGCGATGTCATTGGCGAGATCCAATTAAAACAGCTAGGTAGTAATGATGACTTTGTCAAGATGCCAGGACAAATCCGTAGTGTCGCGCGATTAGGGCAATATGGCTTTGAAATATTATACTATCAAGCCACAAATGATTTTTTAACTAATCTGATTACTAATGAATCCGGTGACAGTATCGATAAGCGAGCGCTGCAACAGGCTGAACAACAAGAACAGCTCCGCCAGCAACAGCTAAGCTATACTCAAGCTGTAAAAGACTTACAGACAACCATCCGACGATTTGGCACGACACAACTAACAGCAAAGGCTCAAGGGGTATTAGATACAGTTCAAAGAGCCAAGCCTAGTGTTGTAGAAAAAAATATCCCAACACTAACCAATATTATAGAGGTTACAAACAAGGCTATTCAACAGCCAAGTGACTATGTTCAAGACTATAAGCAATTAACACAAGCAACGTTAAGTGAAAAACATAAAGCACTCAGAGTGATAGGTGGTGCTATGCTTGGCTTTCTCGGTGTGCTGAGTATTGTTGCAGGAGCAGTGCTGACAGCAACTGGATTTGGTGCGTCTGTTGGTCTGCCGGTTATGGGTGCAGGTATTGCCTTGACGGGCGCTGTTGTAACAGGTGCAGGTATAGGCATGGCATCAATCAGTGGTGCTATGTTACAAGACCCAACAAAAGATGTCGGTAAGGCGGCACAGGCATTTTATCGCACCTGGCAGCAAGAAGTTAACATTAATTCCGACGACCCTACCGCTTCACCGGGCTAATCTGGTTGTTCTTCACAATCAAACGAATTATTCGCCCTGGGCAAGAGAATATCCTCTTACTCCATCAAAATTATACAAATTCTCCGTTTTGATCACATCAACCTGGCGTTGGGCAAGTTGTGTTAACAATGCGGCAATATCAGTTGTGGTGACGGCTTGGCCTTCACGTTGCATGAAGCGGCAACGCCAATGGTCAACACAGAAGGTTTCTTTAAAACCATCAGGCCAGACTTTAGTACCGCGGTTAGTCACCACTTTGACATAAAACTTATCGGACTCACTGGCCTGCAGGCCGGCAATGAGCCGTGCTTTTTCATGTGGCTGGGCATAAGCAAATACATCAACGCCTACCAGTTCACGGTTTTTGCCGACCAGACCGCTGGAGTCACTTTGGTTGTGGCAGGTAATAGCCGGTTGATTTTCGTAATGAACTGCAGTGAGTTTTTTGGGTTGCTCACCAAGGTTGGCTATCACCGCATGGCAGAATTCTGTTGTGCCGACCAAGCGTTGACTGGTTTTAAGGTCATAAATATCAGCAGTATGGATACCTTGCTCGATAGTGCGTAACCAGGCATTGTGGATTTTGGTTGCAACCTGTGGTTGACCAATGTGTACTAACATCATCACTGCACCAAGTAATAAACCAGAAGGATTGGCCTTATTCTGGCCGGCAATATCCGGTGCTGAGCCATGAATGGCTTCAAACATAGCGAATTCATCGCCGATATTAGCAGAACCGGCTAAGCCGACCGAGCCGGCTACTTCTGCGGCCACATCAGAAATAATATCACCATAAAGATTGAGCGTAACGACCACATCAAAATGACTTGGGTTATCGGCAATACGTGCAGTACCGATATCGATAATGTAATGTTCCTTTTCAATATCAGGATATTCTTCCCCGATTTTGTTGAACACTTCGTGAAACTTACCATCGGTTTGTTTCATGATATTGTCTTTAGACATGCAGGTGACTTTGCTGCGATTATTTTTACGAGCATATTCAAAAGCATGACGCACAATCTTTTCACAACCCGGTACCGAGATTAATTTTAAACACTGAATCACTTCAGGGGTTTGCTGATGCTCAATGCCTGCGTAAAGGTCTTCTTCATTCTCGCGTACGATGACCAAATCCATACTCGGTTGCTTGGTGCTGACAAAGGGGGCATAAGCCACACAAGGGCGCACGTTGGCATAGAGTCCTAATGTTTTACGAATGGTCACATTCAAGCTTTTATAACCCCCGCCTTGCGGAGTGGTGATGGGCGCTTTAAGCAATACTTTATTACGGCGCAGTACTTGCCATGCCTCAGGCTCTAAACCGGAACTATGGCCGGCCTCGTAAACGGCTTGACCAATTTTAATTTCATCATAAATCAAGTCTGCACCTGCTGCTTTAAGAATGTGTAGCGTCGCATCCATAATTTCAGGGCCGATACCGTCGCCTCGCGCAATGGTAATATGCTGCGTCATGATGATGTCCTTTTTTTTATGTGTTTGAAAGTTGCCGTAATGATAGTACAAACGCTTTGGCATCACCACCGTTTTAAATTCGGTGCGCAACAAAAATATAAACTGATATTTTTCATTTGCCGCACCTGCACAGGGCTTTTTATGTTATAGTCCCTGTGCTATAAGGACGAGCGTTTATGAAAAAAACCTTAACAACAGCACAACGCATTGTGATTTGGGTCGTTTCAATCGGACTGATGATCGAGTTGTTAGATGCTACGATATTAAATACTGCCCTGCCGGTGATCGCGCTGTCACTACATGACAATCCGATTGATTTGAAAACTGCCTTGACTAGCTATTTACTGAGTGTGGGGATTTTTATCCCGATGAGTGGTTGGTTGGCAGAACGTATCGGCCCGCAGAAATATTTGGTGTTTGCCATCACACTATTTACCTGCAGTTCGATTGGTTGTGGCTTAAGCAGTACGCTGCCTATGTTGGTGGTGTTTAGAATTTTTCAGGGCATTGGTGGTGCGTTTATGATGCCGACCGGACGCATGGTGATGATTCAGGTGTTTGGCCGTGATGGTATGGTCGAAGCCATGGCGCGCATTGGGCTCATTGGCATGCTTGGCCCGGGGTTGGGCCCATTGCTCGGTGGGTTTTTAGCGACATATTGCTCCTGGCGATGGATTTTCTTTATCAATATTCCATTGGGTCTGGCCGGCTTATGGCTGATTTTGCGCTATTTCCCTATGTTGCCGCGCTTGCCGCGTCGCCCTTTTGATGTGAAAGGTTTTATCTTGCTTGGTATCAGCTTGGCGAGTTTGTTGTTTGTATTGGATGTTTTGACACAACCTCATATCCACTTATTCATCAAGTTGATGGTCTTTACTGTGAGTGTGTTGTGTTTCATACTGTATTTTTTCCACAGTCGGCGTATCACAATGCCGATCATCACCAATGCATTATGGATTAATCCCCAGTTGCGATTGCTGATCTTTGGCAGTTTTTTAGTGCGCATGTGCTTGTCGGTACCTCCTTTTTTGATTCCGCTGTGGCTGCAAAGCGGTAGGGGTTGGACCGCTTTTGAATCCGGGCTTATCAGTGCCTCTATGTTAGTAGGGGCTGTCATTTCCAAGCGCTGCCTTAAACGTTTGACTCAGCAGTTCTCCGCCAGGCAACAGCTTATTGGTAATAGCGTGGGTTGTCTTATGCCGTTATTATGCCTTTCTGTCTTGTCTATTCATTTTAACGTGGTAGCAACGGTGCTGTGTTATATAGTAGGCGGGTTCTTTACATCGAACCAATATACCATGATGAACAACCAAATTTATAAGCGTTTGGATGAGGCTACCTTAAGTGCTGGGACCACCGTTAATAGCATGGTGATGCAAATTTCCATGAGTTTTGGGATCTCTCTGGCTGCATTATTTATGGTGATATTAATTGGTGCGCATACACTGTCACATCACATTGCATTACCGATTTTTCATTGGACGTTTTTATTTGAAGTCGGCTTTATTATTTGTGGTATGCTAGTGTTTTTCAAAGCAACTTCTCATAAGGTATTGTCATGAAAAAACTCACTCTTCTGATACTCAGTGCCAGTGTTTTATCAATGGCGCCAGTGTATGCAGCAACGCCTGCGGCGTTTGTAACGGCATCAGATCAGCAGGTCTGCCACCAAAATCGTTGTAATGGCGTACAAGTCAATACGCTTGATATCAATGGACATGGCGACATTCGTCATTCATCTATTAAAAATGAAGCACTGGTCCGTGGCCATGTGGTTATTGATGATTCGTCATTTGGTTCGCTAAACGTCCAAGGTTACGCCGAAATTGATAAAACACACATTGCGGGCAATACAATGCTGCATGGCCATGCTGACATTGAAGATAGCCAGCTACACCAACTGACCGTTTATGGTCATGTTATGGCAGACGACTCTGAATTTATCGGGTCAGTGACCGTTTATGGCGATGCCCACTTTGAAGATAGCCGTTTGGCTCAACCGCTCACTGTTCATGGGCAACACCTTGTGCTGGACAATAGTAAAACCCGAAGTATTACCTTGCACAGTAGTGATAGTGCTCCTGTGTGTATTGTTATAAAAGGTAACAGTGTTGTGAATGGTGATATTAATGTAACAGGCGCTAACCCGTCACAGACATACCTTATTAAATATCGCCAAGCTGTTATTAATGGTAAAGTCATTGGAGCAACCACTGTCAGTAAAGTGCCCAAAGGGTGTTAACATGTTATGAGCAACATCTCGCAGGACGTCGTTGCTGCTGCTGGCATATTGCGCCAAGGTGGTTTGATTGGCTTGCCCACAGAAACAGTCTATGGGCTGGCCGCAGATGCGACCAACACTAACGCTATAAAAAACGTTTTCCAAGCCAAAAACCGGCCTGCCGACCATCCGGTGATTATACATATCGCCAGTCTTAATGACTTGGACAAATGGGCTGTTGACGTTCCGGAAAAAGCTTTGGTGTTGGCGCAGCAGTTTTGGCCGGGCCCTATGACACTCATTCTCAAACGACGACCACAGGTGCCCGATATCATTACCGGAGGCCAGGATACGGTGGGGATTCGCTTTCCTGCTCACCCTATGGCCCAGGCAGTAATACAAGCTTTGGGGCAGGCGATAATCGCGCCATCAGCCAATCGTTTTGGGCATATTAGCCCAACCTGCGCACAGGATGTGATTGAAGAGTTGGGTAACAAAGTTGATCTTGTTTTGGATGGGGGCGCTTGCGAGGTTGGCATTGAGTCAACCATTATTGATTGCCATAGTGATGGCGTACGTATCCTGCGTTATGGTATGTTGTCAGAGGCACAAATCCTCCAAGCCTTAACGCAGCCGTTGACCCGGTCTCATCAAGGTGCGCCACGAGTATCTGGTGCGCTGGCCTTGCACTATGCACCGGTGACACCGGTCAGGCTCGTGTCTGCTGATCAACTCGATGAAGCGATTGGGCATCTGCAGAAAAACCAGCGCAAGTTTGCTGTCTTAGCCTATCAACAGGAGAATAACTATCACTGCCCGTATTGGTTTACTATGCCGGCGCAGCCACAAGATTATGCACGTTGTCTTTATCGGCAATTACGTGCTGCAGACCACCTGCGTGTGGATCTGATTCTCATTGAGGCCGTACCGTCTCATACTGCCTGGGTTGCTGTGCAAGACCGGCTCAATAGAGCATCTTTTGCCGGGGAAAATATGAGGCAAAAATGTTGGCATGATTTTAAGTAATGGTTTTGGGGCCGGTTTTCTTATAGGAACTCTAAAGTTTTTCCTACCTTGGGTCTGTGTTTATATAGACACTGTAGGTAATGTAAAAGAGAGGCGCAAATGAGTATCCGGTTGTTAAGTGAGCTTGGATTTGAAGATCACAGAGCTTTACTGCTTGAAGTCCCTCAGTATTTAATTGAAGGTTTAGACATTGCCCCGGATGGTAGTGTTGATACACGCCAGCTACTTGGCCTGCTGTTAATGGTAGAGCAAGAGAAAACGGCTAAAGCGACTCATGACATTATTGATTCCGCGCTACAAGAATCGACTTCAGAGGATAACACCATTAGTTTTGAAGAGCATGTCGCTCTGATGCGTGCTATCTTTGATCCGACTTGCGCTGTTGATGTTACATACTCCTCCCCTCTCAAGCAACAGCGCAAATAACCACCAAGCGTGACCCTGGAATGGCGTCACAATTGGTCTTTTGCCTGATGGATAGTTAATGGATTTTGACTGCCCGTCAGGCTTTTTTTTGCCGCTAACATTGACATGCAGACGTTTCTTTCTAAACTAATACTAATCGCGTATAGTATTTTATCATTGTTAATGAACGGTTTTCTTTGCTGGCAATTGTCCAATGTGTGGCAGCGGTTGCTCGTGCAAGCACTCAAACCGTTAGACTTAACCCATGTGCAATACTGGCTGTTGGAAGGCGTGGTAAGTTTAGCAACACAAGGTCAGGTAGTGTCACAAGCCAAGCTGAGTGAATCGTGTGGTACGGATTTGATGATGACTTCCAAGGTTTGTCGTACTTTGGAGCGTAAGGGTTTTATTATCCGTGCACGCCATCGTCAGGATACGCGAGCTAAGTCATTGGCAATCACTAATTCTGGCAAACAAGTATTACAACGCGCTCGCCTTCTTGTGGCCGATATTGAGGCGCAGTTATTTACTGATAGCGCTCAGGCCAAAATGCTGACGCAGGTATTCACGGACTTGCTGGCGCACAGCCGTAGCGTTGAGTGATTGTTCTTTACCGTTGTTGGAGGAAAGCAGTCACAGTTTGTTTGCAACTTCTAATGCTGCATAGATGGTTTTAAATGGCAGTAATAATGATAATGGCTCATCTAATAAAGGTACTGCGCCAAAACTGGCATACCACTTTGCAACTTGATCATTCTTAGCATCGATTAAAAGCGCCACACCCCCTGCTTGAGCAGCGACCAAAAGACAGCGTTTTCCTGCTGTAAGCAGTAATTGACCGCCAAGCCCCTTTCCTTGAACAGAAATATCAACAGCCAAACGGCTCAGGCGAAATACTGGTACTTCATATCGGGCCAAACCACGCTTAATTACGTCTGGTGTGCGTTCATAGGTTATTGATGCTGGGCTTAAGCTATAAAATCCCAGAATTTTTTGGGTTTCGCTATCAATTGCAAGATAAGTTTTTGACCCACCTTTATCATGACTTTGTCTCGCATGGCGATGCAGGAATTCATTGAGTTTGTCATCTCCGCAATTAAAGCTGGTACGGTCATGAAGTTTGTTAATAGGTTCTTCGAGCCAAACTGATAAACTCATGATTATTTTGGTAATGCAAATGCTGCTGCCATCAGTTTTTTATTAGGCGCAGGTGGATGGTCTAAAAGATCTAAAACATGTAGACTGTCGTTTTCAGACAATGCCATATGCTCGTTTTCATCAATAACTTTTTGCGCCACTGATACAACATTTCGGATTACAAACTCAGTTAAATTGGTATGCTGCAAAGTAGCCGCGCGTATCAACAATGCTTTCTCATTAGATGCTATACGTAACGATATTCGGTCATTGGTTTCTACTGGTATTTGAGGCATTGACAGTTTCTCTTTTATTTGTATGCATTTAAATTGTACGCTACAAGCACTTTAATTGCAAATTGTACGTGTTAAAAGCACACAAATGTTGTGTCTAAATTGTAGAGGTCAAGATCCAATCTGACAGACGACGCCCTTTGGGCCTATGCCGTACTGTCAGCGACATACCGGCTATCAGATTAATCCGACTCAACCCTGCTAACGCGGACAGCGTTAATTTGTACTAGTTGTTGGCGACTCAACACATAGCGGCCTTTTAGAGGCTGTCCGAAAAGGGGTATTCCTGTTAAACGAGCATCCTAAGGTGCAGATTTTTTGAGGCAACAGCCCTATAATACTCGGTTTTCATCTTGCA
>JANQIS010000054.1 GCA_028282045.1 Gammaproteobacteria bacterium | reverse complement strand
GCCCCCCCATCACAAATTTACCTGATATACCAGCCAATGCCGGCATGCTTCTATGGGCAAATTGTACTGTCACCGCCTGAAGTGTAATGTGTTGTACTGGCTCAGCAAGCGACTGATCGGCTACAGCTTGCGTTGGCTCGTTCAGACAGTCAATCAGCGCCTTGGCTGCGCCAATAGCCTGGGCACGCGAGTGATAATGGGTATTGAGCTCACGTAATGGCATATAGAATTCCGGCGCTAAAATCAGGATAAACAGTGCTGTATAAAGACTCAGATGCGCACCGAACCCGACATGGATATGACCTAACAATGCCAACCCAAGATAAGTAGCCAACAGTGCCACGGATAATGCTGCAAAAAACTCCAGCACTCCAGAAGAAAGGAATGCCACATACAATACGCTCATGGTGCGTTGTCGGTAGGCTTCGGACACTTGATAAATATTGCTGCGCAATGCACGAGCCCGGCCAAATAGTTTCAGTGTGGTTAGTCCTTGTAACACATCCAGAAAATGCGCACTCATCCGTGATAGCGCTTCAAAATTTTTCTGATTTAATGACGCTGCTCCCATACCGACAATCGCCATAAAAAACGGAATCAACGGCATCGTTACCAACAAGAGCAAGCCAGCTAACCAACTCAATGGAAAGACCACCACAAGAATAACCAAGGGCAGGCAAACCGCAATCATCATTTGTGGCAAAAAATGCGCATAGTAACCATGTAGCGCTTCAACGTTTTCTAACAGCAAGCTACTCCACTCACCCGATGTATAACGTGCCATGGTAATAGGACCACACTGCTGTGCGTGACAAACCAAATCCAAACGTAAGGCTTTACGAATGCGTACACTAACATAAAACCCCAATATTTCTCGCAACCAAGCCAACAAAGCTCTTAAGCCAACCGCTGTCAACAATATAGCAAAGTAATGCCATAAGTGTGCCGGCGCTTGGTGGTAAATGAACACTTGGTTAATGACTGTAGCAACCATGCTGGCCTGGACAATCAACAAGCCTCCACTGGATAGCCCACAACCGACCACTAGCAAGACCAATATACGCACATCACGTGCCAGGCGACTCAACCAACGTGATGGTTTTATTTGCTCCATAGTCATATTACTGAATGCTACCCACTTCCTCTTTAGCTGTGGCCAGTGTATTGCCTATGCAGTAAAATACAAGTTGTCATCTTGATTATCACTGTCTAAAGTAGTTGAAAATTTATTTATCAAAATTAGTTTATGTTGCACAATAGAATTTCTTTTTATTCCTGCCTTTTTGTCGGGTGGTTATTTGTCATTTATGAATACGCGTTACGGGTTTCCGATGGCGTTGTACTACCTATGATCCAAGCGCAGTTTCAATTACAGGCATCTGCATTAAGCACGCTCTCTTCAACATATTACTTTGCCTATATCATTAGCATGGTGCCTGCCGGCTTATTGATTGACCGATTGGGTATCTACCGCGCGTGGCTGGGCGCGCTTGCTTTAGTACTTATCGGTGCCCTGTTATTTGGCA
>JANQIS010000045.1 GCA_028282045.1 Gammaproteobacteria bacterium | reverse complement strand
TTTAATACCATTAAATTTTGACCCCATGGAATTTCTGGGACAAGCTGTCGCAGTTTTGGTTCGTCCTTGTATTCGAGGTATAGGCGTCGCATATCCCACAAGTTTCTTGGCGAAAAACCAAACTTGGCATCGGGAAACGCATGTTTGAGATCCCTGGATAGCCGCTCGACAATTGACTTGCCCCAACCATGTTGATTTTGATGATAAACGATGTGCTCACCCAACCACCAATAAAGCGATACCGCTTCTTTGTTAACGGAGCGAGCTGCACGTGTCCGAGCCTGCCTTATTTGGTTTGTGGCTTGCTCTAAAAAGCTTTTGTATTCGGGCAAGTTGTCAGTAGTGATATCATTCATAAATAACTCCTAGACAGCGACGCCAATTTGACGAAGTTTTGTCATAAACTCACCTTTACGTGGCAAATTTGCTTTATCACTAAAAAGTGCTTGTATTTCTTTTGGTGTGGCGTTTAAAAGTTCGCATGTAGTGCGCAAATTATAACCTTTTCTAATCAGTTTGGCATCAATGGAATTTAAGTCATGTCGGCGAACTTGCTCAATCAATTCAACAGTAATAACAGGCTCTCCAAGCTGGTGGCCCAGTTGAATTGCTTTCGTTAAATAGTGTTGAATTTGCAAAGGGGTTTCATACGTCTCAGCAAGCTTTTGTATTGCTTCAGGCGTGATAACATCTTGTGGCTTTTTCTTCTCTTGTAGGCATTGATTAAATAACCAGGTTATGTATTTTTCTTTATTATCAATGGCCTGATCGATATAAAAAGGCCTGGTTCGCGTGCCAATTTCTTCCATAGCTGGAGAAGCTAGTGCATTGCCCAACTTGGGGTGGCCGGCCAATATAATGGATAAGGTAGCACCCTTGGATTTTACATTTTCAATTAAGCGCTTCATGCTGATTAAGGTTAGCCCGTGAATATCGTGGGCTTCATCTATAATCAATACCGTGGGCTTATTCTGTTTCTTCATCAAATGGATCAGGGCGCGGTCGCGTTGCTCTTGTGCTGTAGGAACCTTAATGCCATTATTATTTTTGGTCTTGGGTGATAGATCACAAAGCAATGCCACGTACAGTGTTGTGATTTTCAGCGCTTTCTTTTCAACGCTTAAAGACCTTGAAATAGCAATATTCCCAGCCTTCTCCAAGTCTTGTTGTATTTTATTAAGCAGGGTCGTTTTTCCAGAGCCAACGGAGCCAATAAGAGCAAAAATACCACCGGTTTGAGATAATGCTTTGATATCGCTGTAGGCCCTTCTATGAGCATCTGTCTCATAATATCCCGCCTCGCTAAAGAACTTTTTCAGCCCGTAAAACTCGTTTGCTTCAATATACACTCAATGCTCCTTATTTCTCGCTTGCCTGATACAACGATAACGCAAAATACTGCTTAACCTTCGACAACACCTCATCCTTATCTAAGCTCTGCGTAACGATTTGATCTATGTATTCCAGTTGTGCCTTGCTTAGCACAGCCAGTGGCTTGCACAAGTATTTTGAAACAGCGTGTTTTGCCTCTAATCTATTCGCAAATTGCGTATTTCGCTTTTCTTCAAATGGTATGGATGCTGTTTTTTGCTGAATAGCATAAGCAGTTTTCAAATGTTTAATGACACCATCATCGCTATTTCCTGTCATAACAGAGAGAGGAACTTCCAGTGTGTTTGCAAGCAATTCAATGTCATCAGCACGTTTTTCACGTTTGCTCTTTGCTGTCGCCTGATAGCTGTGTAGTGGAATTGGTCCGCTAAAGGGGTAGAACGGCCCGTGTGTTTCGTTATCCAGTTCAACATAAAGTTCGCTGTCAAAAACACCATGCAACAGGGTAACCGTTAACCCTGCCATGTCTGTTGCTAATTGGAATTTCACGCCATCAATATTGACACAGCCATCAGAGGCAACTTTTCTGGATTCAGGCTCTCGCACAATCTGGCAAAACTTTTTCCAGGAGCACATCTCACGATAGCCTTCCTCTGGCAAAAATCTTTTCCAAGCTTCTAAGCGGCTACACTTCTCAGACCGGTGCAGCAAATCATTATATTGCAATAAGTACTTTCGTGCCCATGTGTTAATTTGCTCTAGGCTCTCTGGCTGATGTAGATGAAACAAAGGCTCAAATGACTCTTTAACGGTGCGGTTAGCCCTTTCAATTTTGCCTTTTGATCGTGCTGTCGTTCGACGACCATCCTTGCCTTTAGGCAGGTGCGTTTTGAGCTCGACACCAAGCAAGGCCAATACACGCTTTAACAGGGCGCTTTTTGCAAATGCGCCATTATCGGTATAAATTACCTTAGGTATACCTTGAAAAGGTATGCCAGGAATTAGTTTGGCTGCCATTGCATTAAATAAAAATCGTAGCGCAGTTAAGGCATCTTCCCCATCAGATTCCACATATTCACAGTAAAGGACGCCACTTTTATCATCAGTAATATTAGCAATAAACAGTTTCTTGCCATTACCAGATGGTAATTGTTTTAAATCAGATGGCGTAAAATCAAATTGCCAACAATCATTGCTGCATTCAGCCTCAAAGCGAGTGACTGCAGGTTCAACATGCATTGAGACACTATCGTACCCCCAGTTTTTTAAGTATCGATTCACGGTGGTTTTTTTTAAAACCCCTTGGGGTGCCTTAATAAAACCTTGCTTCGTTTCAACACCATGCGCTTCCAATATGCTAATACAAGCCTTGGTAGAAAGATGAGTGCCTTTCTTATTTGAGGTTCTAAGCTTTAAGGCAGCAATAACGCGACAATACAGCAGCATCTGTGCTTGCGATAAAACACGAGGCAAGTTTCTATCTGCACGTATGGCCTCACTCGAATGAATATGTTTTTTCAACTGACGACGAACGGTGTTTTCAGAAACGCCAAAACTATAAGCAAAATCCTCAACCAGACGCTTTCGCTCCGGGTGCCTTTGAGAATGCAGTGCCATCCTATTATATAAGGCAATCAACTGCTCAGTTGGAATACGTTTAGCCACGTTGGTTGTCTCTGTTAACTTCCAGTAGCTTAGCGCCTGGTTCTTTCGGTGAACCGTCGCCATTTACATAGGTATAGAGCGTTGTTGTGGTTATGCCGAGCCTTTTTGCCACTTCATGGGCAACTGAATGTCTGTCAGACATGGCCGTCATGGCCATTTTCAAAGTATGCACATCCATTTTGCGTGGTCGTCCACCTTTTCGGCCCCGCGCACGTGCAGCAGCAAGGCCCGCTTGAGTACGCTCACGTATCAGCTCTCGTTCAAATTCTGCTAAAGCTGCAAAAATACCAAAGACTAATCGACCATTTGCTGTTGTGGTATCAATTTCTGCGCCAGCACCAGCCAAAACCTTAAAACCAATTTGCTTATGGTTTAGCTCATCAATTAGGCCAACTAGGTGCTTCATATCTCGGCCAAGCCGATCCAACTTCCAAACAACCAAAGTATTACCGGATTGCAAGGCCTTCAGACAAGCTTTCAATCCGGGGCGATCATCTTTGCGTCCCGAAGCCAAATCTTCATAGATGTAATCATTCTCTACCCCTGCTTTGTGAAGCGCATCTCTTTGCGAATCCAAAATCTGACTGCCATCTGATTTTGACACGCGAATATAACCAATCAGCATTGCACCACCAACAAGGAAAGAATAAAAATACAGTAACAGTTTGCTTAGATTTTCTCAACGGGTAATTTGGTTTCCATAAGCACTACATAAGCGCAACTTTACAACTGTCCGGAAAACGAGGGTTTTTATAGCACTTTTTTTCATGGGGCTATGGATAGTGGTTGGCGTAATTATTTATCTGCACACCGGCGCCTGGCCACAGTGATACTTTTGGGCAACGGTGCTTTAGCCAACGACGATTTTCATGCTTTATTTTCTGTTTGCCTAAAAGCCTCGAATGCTTCACTGGCATACATCAGTGAAGGCCCGCCACCCATGTATATAGCCATGCCTAATGCCTCAGCAACTTCCTCATCACTTGCACCTAATTTGCGTAAGGCTTGTGTATGAAACCCAATGCAGCCATCACAGTGGGCGGCAACGCCCAGTGCTAAAGCAATCAATTCTTTAGTTTTCTTATCGAGCGCGCCTGCTTTTGTCGCACCTTGTGCCAGATTACTAAATCCTGCTAGGGTATCTGGAATATATTGGCGCAGTTGGGCCATCGAGTTTGAAATAGACTGTGTAATATCCTGATAATGCTTGCTCATATTTGTATGCTCCGACGTTATAAAATAAAAAGTATAGTATTAGGGCGTGTCCTGGCATTGTAGCTTATCAGCCATCCGTTTTGCGCATAAGCCAAAACACGGCTGAGAGTGGGATCACTAAGCTGGTTATTGCAATCACCATGAGCAGGATGCCGAGATGAGAATAGTCAGCGCTAATGCCATGTTGAGGTATAGCGCGGGTAATAATAAAAATTTTGTTCAAATATTTGCTCACCAGGTTGCCGGTGGTTAATGCAAGGTTCATCAGGCTAGCCATCAATGCAAACCAAGTGGCAGCATTGCCCTTTGGCGCATACTTGGCGGTGAGCGCTAACATAGGGATCATCGCTAGCTGAGCAAAGGGTGAACCCAGTGCGGTATCGATCAGTGCAATAGTATGTGCGCCAAAACCAAAATGAGCCTGTGTCCATTCGTGCAGCCCATAGAATAGACCAATGAGTGGCATGCTGAGGACAAAGCTGATGACGGTTAGCCAGCCCAGAACAAATGCTACCGAACGCTCGGTAATCAGTCGGGCAAAAAACCACATGCCTAAAATCGACAGGCCGGCACCAATTTGTGAGAGTGTACCAAAGAAGGCTTTATCAAAACCCAGTACATCCATCATAAACCAACTGGCGCCTGGTCTGGCTGGTGGCATGGCGCGAAAGATAAAGATCACGCCGGCAGCACAGATTAAGCTGCCGACTAATGGCCGGGGCACATCGCGGGTGA
>JANQIS010000040.1 GCA_028282045.1 Gammaproteobacteria bacterium | reverse complement strand
TATCTGCAAACATACGGCCAATTAAACGCTTGGCAGCAAATACGGTATTTTGCGGGTTCGTCACTGCCTGGCGCTTGGCCGATTGGCCTACCAGAATTTCACCGTCTTTGTATGCCACAATAGAAGGTGTGGTACGATCGCCCTCGCTATTTTCAATCACACGGACATCTTTACCTTCCATCACGGCAACACAGGAATTGGTGGTTCCTAAGTCGATTCCAATAATTTTTCCCATAACCAGTCTCCTAAAAACTCACGATGTTACTTCTATTCATTCCTCATATGGGGATAGTTGATTGTGTTTCAAGACTAACCTTGCACAACCACAACCCGCGCCGGCCTGATCAGGCGCCCATTAAGCAAATAGCCGCGCTGGAACACAGTCATCACCGTATTGGGCGGCAAATCCGGGTTGGGCTGCATTGACATGGCTTCATGATGGTTCGGATCAAAAACCTCACCGACTGGCTCAAGTTGCTCCAGGCCGTATTTCTTCACTGCATCAACAAACATTTTCATGGTTAGCTCAATGCCTTGTTTCATCGCGGCAACCTCAGGGTGCTCTGAGGCGACTTCCAGGGCTTTTTCCATACTGTCAATTACCGGCAATAAATCTTGCGCAAAACGTTCTAAGGCATATTTATGCGCATTTTCTACATCACGCTCAGCGCGTCGCTTGGTGTTTTCCAACTCGGCAATAGCACGTAACGCTTTATCCCAATTATCGGCAGCTTTTTTCTCGGCAGCAGCCAAAGACCGCTCAACAGCAGCAATTTGATCTTCAAACCGTGGGCCGGTTTTTTTCTTGTCAGTCTTTTCTGCGGTTTTATCCTGTGTTGGTTTGTCTTTACCCGATGATGGTTTGCTCATCAGTCGCTCCTATTAACATGAATGTCTGCACATTCAAAATCATATCGGGACAGAACAACCATTTTTCAAGAGGGAAGGGGGTCGCATTGGTTTGCCAAAGACATTAATTTAGCCGTCATGTCGACAACAGAAATTGCCTGGTTATAGTCCATGCGTGTGGGTCCGATAACGCCAACCATACCAATGGCATCTTCTCCTTGTCGGTACGGTGCTGTAATGATACTGCAATGCTCAACTGCAAACCCTGATTCATCGCCAATATAAATTTGCACTCCATCAGCATCAAGGCACTGGTCAAGCAATCCCAAAATGGAGCGTTTCTCACTAAACGTTTGGAATAAACGCTGTAAGCTTAAGACGTCCTTATCGGCGATACTAAGCAGATTAGCATGGCCTTCAACAGTATAGTCAAACTCACCTTTAACCTGATCCAGGGTGCTATGTGTTGCTTCCAGGATATTAGACATTGCCATATCAAGTGCACTTTTGGCCTGACGCATGTCATGGTGCAGGCACGCGCGCATTTGGTTGAGCGGCATACCTTGATAATGTTGTGTAAGGTAGTTTCCAGCACGCTCCAGTTCAGCTTTAGAAAGTTGGTGTTTGGCATGAATTAAACGAT
Source organism: Gammaproteobacteria bacterium (assembly GCA_028282045.1). Classification (GTDB taxonomy): domain Bacteria; phylum Pseudomonadota; class Gammaproteobacteria; order Francisellales; family CACEW01; genus JANQIS01. Next base: position 1,038 of record JANQIS010000040.1, on the reverse strand, counting down.
TTTGCACCTCGCCAGCATTGAGTACTAGTACCACCAAAATACGTTGATCGGACAGCGCAAGGAACTCAATTTGTTGAAACACAACCTGGTTACGTTTGGGCAGCGTTACGATGCTGGCCATCTGCGTTATACTGGATAACATGTTAGAAACGGATTTCATCATGCCAACGTTATTGTGCACTTGAAGTTCCTGAAATCGGGTTAGCATTGTCTTATCCATCGGCTGAATCGTTAGCAGACTATCGACAAAAAAGCGGTAGCCTTTGGCCGTGGGTATGCGTCCGGCAGAAGTATGCGGCGAGGTGATTAAGCTAACCTCCTCCAGTTCAGCCATCACATGACGAATAGTGGCCGAGCTACACTGTATGGCAGGCAATTGTGCCAACGCCTTTGAACCAATCGGCGTTCCCTGCTCAACATACAGATCAATCAGCAGTTTGAGGACTTGCTTGGCACGATCTGATAGTGAACTCATACCGATTGTTCCTCCAATAGTTTTGCCACTACACTGCGGTTGGCTTGCGGGAAGGCATAATCAGTTAATTCATGCAGTGCCACCCACCTGACTGGCTGACCCTCCAGCCCTTTGGCCTGACCGGAAAACGTGGTCACTTTCCAAAAGTCCAGCGTGACATAACGATTATCTTGTGGATAATCATAATCAAACTGACATAGTGGTGCTGCTTGCTCAACAACAATATCAAGTTCTTCACGAAGTTCGCGCTGCAAGGCATGATACGGCGCTTCGCCCACCTCACATTTGCCACCAGGAAATTCCCACAACCCGCCTAAGTGTACTTGTTGTGCACGACGCGCTATACAGATTTGACCTTTTTCGTTTACAATAACACCTATGACCACGTGAACTCTCTGCAATGGTACCCTCTTTAAGGTAGCGGATTAAGTAATGATATTATAACGATGAATTTAACGAATCAATTCCTAGAGGGTGTCGTCAAATTAATTTCATCCATGGATTAAGCTATTAGAACGTATATAATTCGTGGTGTTGAGAGCGATTTATGTTAATGGAGTAAC
>JANQIS010000039.1 GCA_028282045.1 Gammaproteobacteria bacterium | reverse complement strand
AAGTTGGTCACGGCATTATTCATCAACTGATTATTCGGAATAATAATGCGTTTATTATCAGAGGTGGTAATGCGCGTATAGAGTAAACCCACCTCGTCAACTGTGCCCTCTTTACCACTCACTTCAATGTAATTACCGACATGGATCGGGCGCATCACTGCTAAAATAATACCGGCCGCAACGTTGGACAGTGAGTTGCGCAACGCAAAGGCAATAGCCACACCTGCCGCACCAATCACAGTAATCAGCGAGGCAATGGGTACTCCCAGGCGAGAAATAGCCATCAACAGCCCCAACACCATAATCAGCGCTGAGAACATACGTGCCAGGAAATTCACGGCTGTCATATCCACCTTACGGCGTTTAAAAACCCGCACCACAGTACGGCGCACCAATTTAGCGATAATCCAGGCGATGATAACAATCACCAACGCCACGATCACATTCACCATCATTTGCACAGTGAACCATTTTTGTAGATCTGTGAGTATTTGCTGCATGTTCATTGATGTTATGTCACTATTACTCATCAGTGTAAGCACATAGGCACAAACTGCCAAATAACGTCATCATAAAAAAGCCGGCATTTGCCGGCTCAGATCGCACCAATAATTACCAGCTAAAACCACTGCGCTGCTCTAGCTTACGGATTTGTTTTTCGCCTTGCCAGACGATGACACCGGTTTGGATGTTCATCAATGACATCGTGACTTGTAAATACAGTGATTGCTGACTGGTATTGCGCTGGCTAATACTAGTGATATAGCCATAAACCATATACTGAGCACCAAGCTGCTTGCCGATTTTCGCGGCGGTGGCTTTGTCCACCATGCCTGAGTCATTCTGGTACTGTAGCTGTTTTTTCAGGTTCTGCACTTGGCTCATATCCAGGAACTGGAACTTGCCGCTTTGGATTAACCGTGTGGATACCGCATTAGATAGTTGACGGGTATCGATATGTTGATCGGTGCGGTTTTGGATGTCTTGGAAGTAAACCGTTGGCCGTTGATTATTACCAGTGATCTGCACCACCGCAGGAGAAGCCAACATGGAATCAACCATTTTTTGGGTAATGGTTTGTAAATCAGTAGAACCATAGCCAATGGTAGTGGTATCAACAGAGTTAGGATCAACATAACTCACTTGCGGTGCGCTCGAACAACCAGCCAATGTCAAGCTTGCTGCCCCCATCAAAGGTAGCAGTACTCGTGATAGTTTCATGATGTGTTTCCTTAGTGCTGACAAATTAAGATTTTAAAGTTGGTAGCATTGGTGTTAGGCGCTACAGCACTGACCACCTTGCTCATATGCGGATACAGCTCCACCGGCTGCCATGGCGTGTTTTCACCCTGACTAAAGCCATCAGAAGTAAACCACTCAAACTTATATTGGAACTTTTGCGGGTCAGAAGTTTTATTGGTGAACTGCACCTTACCGTTCATCAAATCGCCGGCAAGGCGTGATGCACTCGTGCTAATGCCGACCTGACCACCAAAGCCGGAACCCACGCTGTCACCTTTATTACTGATAGATGAAATTGTGGTGCAGTTTTGCGCACAACCGGCCAACAACACCACCAGTGCACCAGCCGCCGTGATTTTTAGCATTTTTCTCATAATAATATGCCCCTTAGGTTAATAAAAAAGTGTGGACAATAAATCGATTGCCCAAATCTATTACCCATAATAATGTGGTCTTACCTGATTGCAAGCTAACGTTAACATTTTGTAAGCGCCCATGCTGGGATAAGCCGAGCCGATATTTGCCTGGCTTAGCATAGTGCTGCATCACCTGCACATTACTGGGCAATGTAAGCCAGCTACGCAAATCGGCTTGATCACTCACCAAACTATATACCTGGACAATAAGCCCTAGTACACTATCGTCCTTCTGTGCCTTTTGTGTTAGCTGCATTTTAGCAATAAAGCTTAATGCTTCGCGCAGAAAAATTAAAGGATAGCGCGCCTTTAAAGAATGAGCCGCCAATGGCAAAGTCCTTACCACTACCTGAGTGGTGCCCCAGTGCGTATCACCTTGATGAATGCTTAACGCCTGTACCGTAGGCGCTTTATCATTGTAGACGGGAAAACTAAATTGCTGCACCTGTGGGCCATGGCCACCAAAACCCGGTAGTGGAACGGGTACTGAGATAGCATGCATTGGCGTGACAAAATCTTGCTCATCGATCACCACCAACAGTGCTTGACCTGCTTGGTAAGTGGGTTTGATGCTGTGACCAAACTGCTTCTCATACTGAGCAATGGGTCCGGCGTTACTGCCTTGTTGCCTGAGCAAATCCAGCAGCCTTTGTTGTACATAACGATTGTCAGGCGCCACCCCCAGGGCATTTTTGGCTGAGACGATTGCATTGTTCAGATCACCTTGTGCGGCAAACAACACACTCGCCAGATAATAACCAAAGCCGTTTTCAAAATCATTTTTCGTTTCACTGGCCAGCTTCATGGTCTGGGAAAATTGCTTATAATTTTGCGGATTGAAATTTAATCTTTGCTCATGCATTTTCTGGTTCACTTGTGCCAGCTCATCAGCATGTTGTTGCTTGATAAAGGTTTGTTCATTCACTGCCCGGCGCACCGAAACCACAGCATTAGTCAGGTCGTGCAACCCCAGATAATTTAAAGCTTGAAAATAATAAAGATAAACAATCTCATAACCGGTCAAACGATACGGGATCACATTATCGTTTACCATCAGGGACCCGGCATCAGTGAGCAAATGACTTAAACGTACTTTAGCCTCTAACTGTTGCTGACGTACCTGGTCAATCACCTTAGCATAGGTGGCCAAGCTACCTTTGAAATCACCGGCGAACTGCTGCAAACGACCCAGCTCAGGCCCGTAGAGTTGTAAGTTATCACCTTGTGCTTTACTTTTCAGACTGGTAATGGCTTGATTTAATTCGCCTTTGGCACGGGTTTGCTGCTTAATCGGCTGTAATTGGGAAGGATATGAGGAAAACAGCGTTGCTGTACTACAGCCTTGTAATAGCAATGTACTGACAAATGCCAGTACCAAGCCAGGTGATTTAAATATGATGGACTTCAACAATTTCATACTCAATATCACCGCTGGGAGCGCGCACAATAACCACATCACCGACTTCTTTGCCTATCAAGCTGCGCGCAATCGGAGAATGAATAGAAATTTTATTGGCTTTAAGATCAGCTTCGTCTTCACACACGATAGTGTAGCGTATCTCAGCTTCTGTTTGCGTATTCATTAAATCGACCGTGGCACCAAAGATGACTTTACCCTGGTTTTTAATGGTGGTGACATCAATCACTTGTGCCTTGGAGAGCTTGGCTTCCAGTTCTTTAATACGCCCTTCGATAAAGCCCTGCTGTTCACGTGCAGCATGGTACTCGGCATTTTCTTTCAAATCACCATGCGCCCGTGCCTCAGCAATAGCCTCCACTACTTGTGGGCGTTGCACGTTGAGTAAATCATCAAGCTCGGCTTTGAGCTGTGTATAGCCATGCTTTGTCATGGGGAAACGATCCATTGTGGCTGCTCTTTAATGTGGGTATTAGCAAGCAATTATATCGATAGTCTTCACCAATGAAAACCACAAAACCTATGTCAGCCAGGGTAACCCATGCAGTGAAAGTACGTATTTTTACCCATACTAATATTTAGCTTTATTGCGTTAAGGTTTGGCTAAACCAGCCAAAAGTAAAAGCTATAAACATGTATGAGACAAGATCAGATACAGCTCATTCAAATGGTAGGGTGTTTTTTCATGCTATTGAGCGACTAAAAGCCCTTGCAGAGCGCACTGCTCTGACAGAACAAGAATTTGAGGATATCTTATTTAAAACAGGTGTCACTGCCAATGATGAGGCACACAAACGCCAACGCAGGGCATTAGCCTCGATCACAAGGGTAACGAGAGAACAGCGTATAGAAAGTCTTCTGACTTTAATTCAAGAAAATAATATAGCCAGCTTATCTGAATTGCATGAAAGAAAGCAGCAATTAATAAACGCTTTAGGTAGTGATACGGTACGTAAACAGTATGGTATTGACGATAGCGAAATATCTTTTGGCTATGAGCAATCTGATTTTGAAGTGACAGATGAGCTAGATAAATTCGATGAGGAATATTTGCCCACACTCAGCTTAAGTCTTTTAGTGGCATCATTGGGGATTGCTAGAGGGTGTCGTCAAATTAATTTCATCCATAGATTAAGCTATTAGAACGTATATAATTCGTGGTGTTGAGAGCGATTTATGTTAATGGAGTAAC
>JANQIS010000105.1 GCA_028282045.1 Gammaproteobacteria bacterium | reverse complement strand
GCAGCTAAGGTTCCTAATATAGCAGCAACTGCACCAAATTGATCAGTATTGGGGTCCCAAACATCAGTGATCAGAAAGTGCCAACCAAAAGTTTTCAGCGCAGGCCAACTCAATGAAACCAGACTGATCAATATACCAACCAACAGTATAATCAGCAAGCCGCCAAGCAAACGGGTAAAATAGGCAAAGACACGGTCACCGTGAAAGAATGAGCGTTTGGGCAGTTGAGAATCCATTACGTTATTCGCTCCATACCAAGGAGTGAATAGTATTGATGTCATGTTACCATTATATGACAACGACGCCAAAAATATCACAGTACAAAGATTGCTAGGGTGTAAAATCCAGCCGTTCCAAGCGCTGCATTAACGCATGGATCAAATTATCCAGCCCTTGGCCAGTAATAGCCGAAATGACATAAATAGGTTCTTGGCAACCAACCTCTTGACACAAAGCGGTTTTGATTAGCTCAATGTCCTCTTCAGGTACCACATCAGCCTTATTTAATACCACCCAACGCTCACGTGCCGCCAATTTGATGTCATAACCCAGTAGTTCTTGATTGAGAATACGGTAAGCATCAACCGGATTATGTTCACCATCGACCATATCTAACACCATCAGCACCACTCGGGTACGGCTTAAATGTTTCAAAAAACGCAGCCCTAAACCAACACCTTCAGATGCACCCTCTATCACACCGGGAATATCTGCCACCACAAAGCTCTGATACTGCCCAACACGCACTACACCTAAATGCGGATGCATGGTAGTGAAAGGGTAATCGGCCACTTTAGGCTTGGCTGCGGAGATAGCACTAATTAACGTCGATTTGCCAGCATTGGGAAAACCAAGTAAACCGACGTCCGCCAGCAACTTTAGTTCCAGCTTAACATGGCGCTGCTCCCCCATCTCGCCTGGCGTGGTTTGGCGTGGTGCGCGGTTAGTACTACTTTTAAAGCGTGTATTACCAATACCATGTTGCCCGCCACGCGCAATGCAAAGCTTTTCCTCAGATTTGATCACTTCGCCGATCACCTCTTGGGTATCGATATCGGTCACTACAGTGCCAACCGGAACCGGCAACACTAAATCTTGACCTCGCGCACCGGTACAGTTGCCACCACTGCCACTCTGGCCATTTTCTGCCTGGAAATGGCGCGTAAAACGATAATCAATCAGTGTGTTGATGTTGTTATCCGCTACGACAAAAATATGACCGCCGTCACCACCGTCACCACCATCGGGGCCACCACGTGGCACATATTTTTCACGGCGAAAGCTCAAACAACCATTACCACCTTTGCCGGCGGTAACTTTGATTTTAGCCTCATCAACAAATTTCATGACACCTCACTGATACTTTACGGCATCAAGGGCTGCTTGATTAAAATACTAACCTGGATATTTCACCATGTTGCACAGGGACTTTCTATAATGATTATCAGTTCAATTACTGTGTGCGAATCTGCACATACTGACGATTCTCTGGCCCCCGAGTGATAAACTCAACCACACCATCTTTAGTTGCAAAAATGGTATGATCACGACCAAGACCTGTATTTTCACCGGCATGCCAGCGTGTGCCACGCTGACGAACGATGATAGTACCTGCCTTTACTTCCTGGCCACCAAAGCGTTTGATCCCTAGTCGTTTGGAATGCGAATCGCGGCCGTTCTTACTACTACCACCTGCTTTTTTATGTGCCATGACGTAAACTCCTTAATGCTTAACTTTCTTTAGATACAGTTTTTTTGGCCGCTGGTTTTTTTGTTGCAGTGGTTTTCTTGGCTGCAGGTTTTTTGGCGGTTGATTGTGACTGTGTCTTCTTGGCTACCGGTTTTTTCGCAGGAGTCTTCTTCTCTGCTGCGGGCTTAGCCTCTGTTTTCTTGGCAGGGGCTTTTTTCTCTGCTGCAGATTGAGTTTCTGTTTTCTTAGCAGCAGAAGCTTTTGAAGCCACTTTGTTGCCCGCCACTTCAATAATGCGCACCGTAGTCAGATACTGACGATGGCCCTGACGCTTCATAGAATGCTTACGGCGACGGAATTTGATAATACGTATTTTCTTACCACGCATTTGTGCAACTACTTCACCTTTGACCGTCTTGCCACTAAGGTAAGGCGTGCCAAGCTCGACTTTCTCTCCATCGATCAGCATCAACACTTTGTCAAAATCAACCGTATCACCGACACCAAGATCCAACTTCTCGATATTGATCACATCACCTGATTTGACTTTATATTGCTTACCACCAGTCAAAATTACTGCGTACATTTATTTCTCCTATAAAACCCATTCTTGCGGCGGGTATCTTTTTGTTATTGAAACCGCATCACTTTTTCAAAGAGTGCGCTATTGTAATCCAAGCCCTGCTACCGTGCAAGCCCTTTTGCAATTGACGATACTGTAGCAATTCTCTACGATACCCTGGTACCAACGAAGTCCTGAAAATATGTCATTAGCCGCTATTAAAGCACTGGTTGCCAATGAGCTTAGCGCAACAGATCAGTTAATTATATCCAGCCTCAAGTCAAACGTCCCGCTCATTGAAGCCGTTGGGGAACACATTGTACAAAGCGGCGGCAAGCGCATTCGTCCACTCGTCACCTTACTGTGCGCCAAAGCATGCGGTTACAGCGGCGACAAACACATTACCTTAGCAACTATCGTTGAATTTATTCACACTGCCACTTTGTTACATGACGATGTGGTCGACACTTCAGCGCAACGCCGTGGCAGACCTACAGCTAATGCTATTTGGGACAATGCTGCTAGTGTGCTTACCGGTGACTTCGTTTATTCACGTGCTTTTGAGTTGATGGTAAAGCTCGATGACATTGAAGTATTACGCATGTTGGCTCAAGCTTCTAACCGCATGGCCGAAGGTGAAGTGGCGCAATTGGCTAATTGTCACAAAATCGACCTTAGCGAGACTGCCTATTTTGAAGTCATTGAAGGTAAAACTGCCACATTGTTTGCCGCAGCTTGTAGTATTGCAGCACGCCTGGCCGACCGAGACCAAGCCTGTCAACAAGCCCTATATCAATACGGTAATGCTCTAGGTTGTGCCTTTCAGATTATTGATGATGTGCTCGATTACACTGCTGATGCTAAAACGCTTGGCAAAAACATAGGTGATGACCTGGTCGAAGGCAAACTCACCCTGCCGTTGATTTATGCCCTAAAACGTGCCAAAGGTGCCGATCGCAGCAATTTAGAGCAAATCATACGTAACGCTGATGTAGCACGCATCCCAGAGCTATGCCGTATCATCGACAACTGTGGTGCACTGGATACCACATTTAAGCAGGCCAAGACCCTGGGAGCCACGGCCATCCAATCATTAGCCGTATTACCAGATGGTGCCTACCGTAGTGCGCTGCAAACTTTAATGGACTTGGTCATTCACCGTGATCAGTAATTGTTAAGCAGCAATACTCTTTGCCTTTTGAACTCATGCTTGGCTGCAAAAAGATTTTCACCATCCTCATGTGTATTCCTACGGAAACTATGATCCAACGGCGCTAGTGACCCAAAACGCAGTGATTCACAACTGACTAGATAGTCCCTAAGGCAGCCAACTGGCAAATTTCGTCAGCGCTGACGTATTCAAACAGGCTCATCATCCATCTACTGGTCACCCGAGGGGTATGCATGGCAGGATGGCGGAAATAAAACATAAACTGCTCTGACTGCTTATAGCCGCGTTCAGCAGCTAAATCTAAGGCGCGCCTTATGATACGCAATGCATTGCGACGATCCTTACCCCTACGGTCAAAAGACCGGCGAAGGATACCTCGCACTTCTTCAGCAGGGCTATGTGACATTTTAACTTTAGCTAGCATTTGCCTGATAATGCCATTATGTTATTACCGGCTTAAATTGTACCACATTCGGCAAAACAGATGCAGCCATTTCACTAGCCTTTTAATGGTTAAAAAAGTACAAGAGTTCTCATCGTAATAAAATCCGCCAGGCATTAGCATAGCTCAGAAACCAGGCGGAATTTACCACGTTCTTTACGATAACCAACTAATGTAAATAACGGTTCACTCGACGCACAAACGCTGCCGGATCATCCAACTGTCCTGCCTCTGCCAACCATGCTTGTTCAAATAACAGTAGTGCCCAATCACCAAAGCGCTCATCGTCTTGCTCAGTTTTAAGCTGTTGGACTAATTGGTGCTCTGGGTTAATTTCCAATACAGGTGCACTGCTGGGCATCGCCTGACCTGCGGCCTTCATGATGCGCTGCATATGCAAGCTGACCGCCTCTTCTGACGAGACCACACAAGAGGGAGAATCAGTCAAGCGCTTGGAGATGCGTACATCTTTGACCTTATCCCCAAGTACGGTTTTCATTTGTGCGATCACCGCTTCAAAATCTTTTTGTTTCGCTTCAAACTGTTCTTTATCGGTCTCATCCTCTTGATCTTCCAAGTCAGTGATACCTTGGGCAACTGATTTGAAAGTCTTGCCTTGATATTCGCTCAGATGCGCCATGAGCCACTCATCAATCCGATCATGCAGTAGCAATACTTCAATACCTTGTTTACGAAAAGCTTCTAACTGTGGATTATCTTTAGCCGCGGCAAAACTCTCAGCAATAACATAGTAAATAGCCTTTTGATTTTGCTTCATACGGCCAATGTAATCATCTAATGAAATGGCTGGTATTTGCTGATCATCATGTGTGGTGCTAAAACGTAGCAAGCTCGCGATGAGCTCCCGATTGGCAGTATCTTCGATAGGGCCTTCTTTCATCACCAAGCCAAATGCCTGCCAGAATTTGGCATAGTCTTCGGGTTTATTTTTGGCCATTTTTTGCAAATGTTGTAAGATACGTTTAGTGGAGGCACTACGAATCGACTCAACTAGGCGGCTCTGTTGCAAAATCTCTCGTGAAACATTCAATGGCAGATCAGCCGAATCAATCACCCCTTTAACAAAACGCAAATACGGTGGCAATACATCGGCATTATCCATAATAAAGACGCGCTTAATATAGAGCTTAATGCCTGATTTGCGCTCACGATCCCAGAAATCAAACGGTGCCTGCTCAGGCAGATAAAACAAACTGGTATACTCTTGCTTACCTTCCACGTGATTATGCAGCCAACTGAGCGGGCTAGCAAAATCATGCGCCACATGTTTATAAAACTCTTGATATTCTGCGTCGCTAATATCACTTTTGCTGCGTGTCCATAACGCTTTTACTTGGTTAATCACCTCATATTCATCGCAAGGCTGTTCTTTACCATCCTTGTCAAACTCTGGCAGTTTTTTCAATCTGATCGGCAAGGCAATATGATCAGAATATTTATGAATAATGTTACGTAACTCATAACCATCCAGATAGCGCAAACAATCATCTTTTAAATGTAAGGTCACATCGGTCCCGCGTGTGGCTTTGTCAACTGTTTCAATGGTAAAGCGCCCATCACCGCAGGACTCCCAGCGTGTCGCAGTGCCTTCACCTGCACGACGTGTGACAACTGTCACGGCATCTGCCACCATAAATGCAGAGTAAAAGCCCACACCAAACTGACCGATCAATTGCGAGTCTTTAGCCTGATCACCGGTAAGGTTCTCCACAAAGCTTTTCGTACCAGATTTTGCAATGGTACCCAGATGCTCAATCACCTCAGCTTCAGTCATACCGACCCCATTGTCTCGGATCGTTAATAAGTTATTGGTCTTATCAACATCAACCGTAATCTGCAAATCAGGATCATCAGCTAACAGGTTATTGTCCGACAAAGCTAAAAAGCGCAATTTATCTGCCGCATCAGAAGCGTTGGAAATCAACTCTCGTAAGAAAATCTCCTGGTTACTGTAAAGCGAATGAATCATCAGATTCAGTAGTTGCTTTACCTCAGTTTGAAAATCATATTGCTTTTTCGCTGCATCAGCCATTGAACAATGCTCCTCATTAATTGCCATTATTTACATGGCTCAGTAGATGAGGGCAGCGCTATAAATTTCAAGTCTTAAGGCTATTCTTTCACTCGCACAACTTGCACCCCATCACGCACCGACAGTAAGACATTGGTCACACGCTGGTCCTGGGTAATGAATTGATTTAATTTATCCAGCACTTGAGCCTGCTCATCTTCTGGTGCTAACACCTTGCCTTGGCGCAGCATGTTGTCCAGCACTATCACACTACCTGGGTGTGATAATGTTAATGCCATTTCATAGTAATCAGGGTAAGCTTTTTTATCCGCATCGATAAAAAACAGATCAAATGTTCCCGTTAGCACAGGCAGTAAGGTTTTTATCTCACCGGTCAACAACTGAATTTTATGGCCATGTTCACTACGATCAAACCAAAACTGAGCCAATTGTGCTGTTGCCTGACTGCGCTCGATTGTGATCAGCTCACCGTTGTGTGGTAATACTTCTGCCATACTTAACGCTGAGTAGCCGGTAAACGTACCAAGTTCCAGAATGCGGTGTGCTTGCGTCATTTGCACCAGCAATTTCAACAAAGCACAAACCTGTATTCCAGATAGCATCTGTGCTCCGTGCACATGGGCTTTGGTCTCGCGGGCTAACTCAGCCAATAGTGTACTCTCTGGCGTTGTGGCACGATCACAGTAATCACTAACAGCCCTATCTAACATGAACAATATTCCTCTCTGAGCACTTGAAATTGCATCGGATCTTGCTTAAGTATCTCACTAATCGCTAGCAATTTAGCATGTGGCACATCACCCCGTGGCGGATCAGGTAGCGGCTTGGCTGGCCAGCCCAACACTTGCGCCAACTGATGATAGCAATCATGGGTGCCTTGCACTTTTCCCAGCCAGGTATGCCCAGCAATATGTGGGGTCGCAATATAGGCTTGGCGTGCTAACTCAGCATTGATACGGGGTTCGTTTTGCCACACATCTAAACACCAGTTCAAGCGCCCCCGGTGTCTTAATAAGGCAGCTTCATCGATGACTTCTCCACGGCTGGCATTAATGATAACCGCCCCGGGCTTCAACGCTCCAAGTGCATTGGAATCTAGCATATTATGTGTAGGGTGTGGGCCATCGTGTGTCAATGGGACATGCAGACACAGCACATCAATTTGAGGCAACAAATCAACCAGTGCATGGTGTTGAAACCCTGGTTCTGACGCCCGAAACGGATCGCATTGTAATACTGAAAAGCCTTGCTTGGCTAACTGAGAGACCACATGCGATCCAACGGCACCAACACCTACCACACCAACTATCGTATCAGGCGCTAACGACAATGAGCTAAGCACCTGTTGCATATATTGCGCCACGGACAAAGCATTGCACCCAGGCGCACTGTAACACTGCACCTGGGCTGGCAAATTATCAGACAGATGATCCGTACCACTGACACAGCTCAACACGTAACGCACCTGGCTATCTACTAACAGCATATTGGTTACCTGCGTTTTGGATCGAATCACTAGGGCATCTGCGGCGGTTTGTGCAAGTAAAGCTGCATCAATATCAGCCGCCGGCACACGGATGATACGAGCATGGACAGCAAAGTAATAATCAACAAAAGGAACTGCCCGATCAGCAACGATAATCATAGTAGTTGGCGCGAACTCAGTGCATGTGACAAAGTATGGCTATCAACATACTCCAATTCACCACCAAAGGGCACGCCAAAAGCAATCCGTGATATTGGCTTGCTTTGTTCGCGTGCCAGGCTCATCAGATATTGCACTGTCGCCTCACCTTCCACAGTGGGGCTGAGTGCCAGGATAATCTCTTGCACCTGTGCATCGGCAATGCGTTGATTAAACTCATGTAGTTTTAATGTTTCAGGACCAATGCCATCTAATGGTGAGAGCAAACCGTTAAGAACAAAGTACTTGCCATTAAACTGGCCCGATTGCTCTATTGCCAAAATATCGATGGGTGAAGCCACCACACATAATAGCGAGGCATCACGCCCGCCAGCAGTACAAATCTGACAATGTGCTGTTTCACACAGCGTCCGACAAGACTGACAACGACCAACCTGCTCTAGGGCCTTGGTTAAGGTCTCTGCCAAATTACCGGCACCATCACGCTGGCGGTCCAACAAATGTAATGCCATACGCTGGGCTGATTTAGGCCCTACACCAGGCAAACAACGTAGTGCCTCAATCAGCTCCGCTAACAGTGGACTAAATGACATCTCATACGCCTTACTCGCCTTGACCACCCTGGAATTGCTGTAACTCAGGCGGTAATTCTAAGCCAGAAGCCATGTTTTGCATGCGTGTGCGTGTTTCATCTTCAATACGCTGTACAGCATCGTTAACGGCTGCAGCCACCAAATCCTCTACCATTTTTCTAGCATTAGCTCCAGCAGCTTCATCAGCATCTTGAGTACGCGCGAATAATTTGGGCTCAATAGTCACTTGTTTGAGATCATGACGCCCAGTCATCACTACTTTCACCAAACCACCACCGGACTGGCCGGCGATCTCCATCGCTGCCAATTCATTTTGTGCTGCTTGCATTTTCTCTTGGAGCTCTTTAGCTTGCTCCATAATCTTGCCCAAACCACCTTGCATTGTGTTCTCCTTAGTTTGAATCATTGGGTTTAATTGAATCAGGTGCAATTATCGCACCTAATTGCGCTTGCATAAACTGTACATTAGGATCTGTTTCAATTGCCGTTACTAGTTCATCATGCTGCTGAGCCTGTGCAACTGCTTTTTCTTTAGCTGGTGTTGACTGCAATTGCTCACCCGCCTCAATGACTAAATGTACCGGCCGCGCCAAATAATTTTGCAATGCTGCTTCAATACTTTGACGCACACGTTCTTGTGCCATAGGTGCATGCTTATGGTCAACACATAACACCACTTTGTCATCTTGCTGTGACACCAAAGTACAGTGATGGGCTAATTGATTGGCAATGCCTTTCAAATCAAGCTGCTCAACTATTGCTTGCCATGCTAAATCCGCCACGCCATTATGTGATGTGTCAGTTGTTGGCTGGACAGTATCTATTGGTTTGACGGCCTTGGGTTGAGAAGGTGAAACCGGTTTAGGTTTTGGGACCGTAGAGCCTGGTGTTACCTGAGACTGCGGCACCGCCACTGTAGTCTGCTGGGTTGGCAGCTCAACAGGACGAAAATACATTAAGCGTAACAGCGCCATTTCCAGCCCCGCCCCAGTATCCGGTGCTTTATTAATATCGTGATGGCACTGTACTGCCACCTGATACAACACCTGCACCTGTAACGGGGATAGGCGCGCTGCAAAATCTTTTAGTAGATCGACATCCACATCCTGCGGCAAAGCATCTGGTAATGCTTGTTGTAACGCAATGTGATACAGCATGGTGCTCAGCGCACAAAGCACCTGCGCGCCGTCCACACCAAATTCACGTAACTGCTCGATCAACCTTACCATTGCTGCTTGATCCTGCGCCACAATAGCTTCTAGCAGTGCTTGTGTATGCTCACAATCTAATGTCCCGAGCATCTGATGTACTGAGACTGCAGTCACTTTACCTTCACCGGCAGCAATGGCCTGGTCCAACAAACTTAGTGCATCACGCACGCTACCCTGGGCTGCACGTGCCAAAACCTCCAACGCTGCTGACTCAAAGACAATATGTTCTTCATCTAACACATGCACCAAATGCTTAACAATTTCTTGGCAAGAAAGATGACGCAAATGGTATTGTAAACATCGTGATAACACGGTAATCGGTAATTTTTGTGGATCAGTAGTCGCCAATAAAAACTTAACATGCTCTGGTGGCTCTTCCAACGTCTTAAGCAGCGCATTAAAACTATGTGTAGAGAGCATATGCACCTCATCAATGAGGTAGATTTTATAACGGCCTTGGGTCGGGGCATATTGCACGTTATCTAATAGTTCACGTGTATCTTCCACCTTGGTACGTGAAGCAGCATCAATTTCAATCAAATCAACAAAGCGCCCAGCATCAATTGATTGACAATGGTCACACTGGCCACAGGGTGTGTCACTCACTCCTTGCTCACAACTCAATGATTTTGCCAGAATGCGTGCAATGGTGGTTTTCCCCACACCACGCGTTCCAGTAAATAAATAAGCATGATGAACACGCTGCGCATTGAGCGCATGCATTAAACTGGAAAGCACATGCTCCTGGCCGACGACTTCAGCAAACTGCTTCGGGCGCCATTTTCTAGCTAGGACTTGGTATGACATAAAATAAATGATTAAAACCGCCTGAGTGATAGCATAACACGGCAACTAACTCTGATAAACTACTGTATTTTCAAGGCATACACAAGATTTAGCTGTCTCTTATTATTAACCTACAATACCTTTCAACCCCAATAAACACGTTGATCGTTTTTTAGGTTTGAGACAGGTTTGACTGTAAACATTAGCACAGCAAATTACTTGCATTTCAACTTATACCGATTTTACCCACAAATCCACTTCCCAGCATCACAACACTCAGGTTCAAATGCACAGCGTGGGTCAGCAGTAGTTCCGGTAGTTGTTGTTGGGGTGGTAGTCGTTGTCATGAAGGGTGTTGTAGTAGAAGCGGTGCTTGTCGTGATATCGGTAGTTGTAGTCCACAGTGTTGTAGTGGACGGACCAATTGGTGGTGTTGCCGTCGGTATGACCGGGAGTGTTTTATCTGATAAAAAGTAACTCAGCAATACCATCAACGCGCCTCCAATTACAACAACGGCCAAAGCAAACAGCGCGATCTTTTGATTTCGAGTTAATCCCCTGGAGCGTTGTAAAATTTCAGCACAGGGTATAGTCGTGGGCTGATAAACACGATCATCGATATCAAAAGTCAAGCTACCACCATTAAACCTATCCATTTCTATTCTTTCATCATCCAAATTAACGCTCAATAGGGATGCTGTATCGGTTGCTCCATAGTTTCTTTGGTTCATCATGATTGTTTCTCCATAGGTTGCAAGGTAATAGCTTTAATAACGTTATCTACCATCACGCATAATGTCTTTTTAGACGGTTCGTAAAATATCTTGCCAGTGTTATTTAATATGATGTAGCTTGGTCTTGGGTTAAGATCAATTCGCTAGAGCTTGAAAGTGACAGGTTAATCAGTAACATTTTACCATCGCTGCCAGATACCTCATAAATACAGTTGGGAATGTCCTTATCAAACCAGCTTGGCTTCTTGGTGTAGATAAAACACATGAATGGACCATGGGCGATATCCATAGAAGAATAATCAACTATGGTCACAATTTCACCCTTCTCATATTGAGTAGATTTAGCTTGGGTAATTGTCTTTGGTGCATGTATTTTCTTATACAAGGTTGTCTCATCCGTGCGATAAGTTTTTTTACCATCATCCACCAGAAAATAAATATTATCAGGAAGGCTTTTTGTTAATGGTAAATCGATAATCTTCTTTCCCTTGCTCATTGGTAAATCCTCATTCAACTAGTATATTCGAACCATCTTCAAGTAATATCTGTGAGCCATCTTCGGATAAAAGCGATGTGTTTCCTGGCTCAGAT
>JANQIS010000008.1 GCA_028282045.1 Gammaproteobacteria bacterium | reverse complement strand
GGTAGTGTTACCCATAATCAACTAAAATAGTATTATCAGATGATAATATGATGGAGACTGTAAACCAGGGCTACCTTAATATAGATTGGCATTGCCGGATCAGTGTAGATGACAGCTTGTTTAATGGTAGTTATACAGTGGCCTTATATGAATCAAGCGATGTATTAAGTACCAATATGACAAGAATAGTTATCGGCCTTACCGGCGGCATTGCCAGTGGTAAATCTACCGTAGCGCAATTACTGGCACAGCATGGTGCTCACGTGATTGATACTGACCAAATTGCAAAAAATATCGTGCAACGAGGATCAGCATATCTGGCGCAGATTGTCTTACACTTTGGCCGTAAGGTATTGCTGCCTAACGGGCAGTTAGACCGCGCTCAATTACGTCAGCACATTTTTCAAAATACGGTTGAGCGTCGATGGCTGGAGGCATTGCTTCACCCAGCTATCCGGCGCGAGGTCGGTTTGCTGATTTCTCAATTGGATGGAGTAATTGTGGTAGTAATTCCGCTGTTACGAAAGCGCAATACCTATCCATTAAATATCATCTGGACTGTTGAGATTACCCAAACGTTACAGGTTAGACGCCTAATGCAACGTGATCAGTGTAATGCGGTGCAAGCCAACGCTATTATCAGTACGCAACCCACTTATGCTCAGCGCCGTGCCCTGAGTGATCAAGTCATTGAAAATCATGGTACTCTTATTACATTACAACAGCGCATTGATCAGCTATGGCGCCAACTGCCCCGCTAACAAGCATCCATTATGCCCGGCTTGACTGGCAGTCACATACGCCGGTAGCACAAGACTTTGATGATGTGTATTTCATGAAGGATAAGGGCCTGGATGAAGCACGCTATGTTTTTTTAGAGGGTAATGACCTGCCGCGGCGGTGGCAATCACACAAGGTTTTTGTCATCGGTGAGACAGGTTTTGGTACCGGATTAAACTTTCTGGCCACCTGGCAACAATGGCAACGCTATAAACCTGTTGGCGGGCGCTTACATTATCTTGCCTTGGAATGCGACCCCTTATCTGCGGCAGATTTACGTCGGGCACTGAGTTATTGGCCTGAGCTGCAGCCGCTCTCAGAGCAGCTTATTGCACAATACCCTTTAGCATTTCCTGGTGCACACCGCTGCCATTTTAATGATGTCACGCTGACCCTGTGGTGGGGTGATGCACAACGACAATTGACTGAACTCATTGGACAAGTGGATGCGTGGTATCTGGATGGCTTTGCCCCGAGTAAGAACCCACAGATGTGGTCACCAGCGTTGTTTAGAGAACTAGCCCGACATGCTAAACCAGGAACCACCTTAGCAACCTTTACTGCTGCCGGCCAGGTGCGCCGTGATTTAACCGCTATTGGGTTTGAAGTGACAAAACGCCCTGGTTTTGCCCACAAGCGTGAGATGCTCAGTGCAGTGTATCGTGGTCGATCAGCTACCCCATCTCTGCCACCCCGGTATCAATTACCAGCGCCAGCTAAGCCTGAATCGGTGGCCGTGATTGGTGGTGGCCTGGCAGGGTGTGCTACAGCACAAGCTTTAGCGTGGCGCGGCATCAGTGTGAATTTATTTGAATCAGAGTCTCAGCTAGCTCAAGGCGCTTCAGGCAATCCACTGAGTTTGATTCACGGAAAGCTCTCAGCCAACCTTAATAGTGTGGATGCTTTACTCACGCCGGGTGCTTTGTATACCCAACGCCTGATTCCGCCGGGGGTGTTCTATCAACAAAGCGGCATGGTACATCTGGCGGCCATACCGCGTCTGGCACAACGTTTTTCAGGTATCATGGCGCGTGGACTAATGCCTGATTGTGTACGCGCAATCACCGCGGCTGAAGCATCAGAACTGTGTGGTATTGAAGTGAGTGCCGGCGGCATTTGGCTGCCTTGGGTGGGTTATTGCCAGCCGGCGGCATTGTGCCGGCAATGGGCAATGCATCCAGGTATTCAAGTGCATGGTAATACGGCCATCGCTTCAATAAACCAGTGTGATATGAGGTGGCAATTGCAAGATCAGGCTGGTAACCATTATCTTTTTGATCAAGTAGTGATTGCCAATAGCTTTGCTGCAAAGCAGTTTGTTCACAGCCAACATCTACCTATCTTCCAATCGCCCGGTCAGCTTACCTTGGCTCCGGCAACGCAGCACAGTCAGGCCCTGCGCTGTATTTTGGATGCAGCAGCGTACCTTACGCCGGCGGTTAATGGGCAACATGTATTGGGTGCTACCTACCGTCATGATGGCAATACCGCGCTCACACAAGCTGATCATGCTAAGAATTTCAGTCAATTAGCCCAAGTCAGTCCGACATTGGCGCAAGATTTGCAGCAGCAAATTTATCAAGGACGTGTAGCTTGCCGTGCTACTACGATAGATCATTTACCTATCGTAGGAGCATTGCCTGATTATGCCTGGATGCAGCAGCATTATGCTGTCCTGCGCCATGGTAAGTCAGCGAACCAGTATGCACCTGTACAGTATCTATCAGGTTTGTGGGTTAACCTGGCGCATGGTTCTAAGGCGCTGGCATCGGCTGCATTGTGTGCGGAAAATATTGCTTGCCAAATGCTGGGTGAGCCTTTGCCGGTGAGTCTAGCTACTTATCAGGCAATACATCCGGCACGGTTTTGGGTGAGAGCGCTGAAGCGACAATAAAAATTTGCTAAGCTAACGACAATACTTCGTTTTGGTTCAGCCATGATCCTTGTCACTAACATGGCTCTGATCGCAGGGCTGGTCGGCGTGGCGATTGCCTGCCAATGGTTCGCCTGGTGGGTGAAGTTGCCGGCTATTTTGTTTTTATTGCTGGTTGGCACCTTTGTTGGCCCGATGATGGGTTGGTTTCATCCGGATATATTGTTTGGTCATTGGCTGCTGCCAACCGTGTCGCTTTCGGTTGCTATTATTTTGTTTGAGGGCAGTTTATCCCTGCGTTGGCATGAGGTTAAAGAACACGGCTATGTGGTACGTAATCTAGTGACAATTGGCATAGTGCTCACTGCTGCGTTAACAGCACTGTGTGCTCATTGGCTGTTAGCGATGGATTGGTCTGTGGCAGCATTGTTAGGCGCCATTTCCGCAGTCAGTGGGCCCACAGTGATTATACCCATGTTGCGTACTGTGCGCCCTAATAGTCGTCTCACCTCAATTATTCGCTGGGAAGCCATGTTGATCGACCCGATCGGTGCCTTGCTGGCAGTATTGGTATTTAGCGCCATCGTAGCGATTGACCAGTATGAGCTGTGGGGTAGTATCTTATGGCACTTTTTCGGCACTATTGGTATTGGCGCTGCCATTGGGATTATCGGTGGTTATATATTGGGAATTGCTATTCGCCGTCACTGGTTACCGGATTATTTAAACAGCACATTTGCCCTGGCCATGGTGTTGATTTTGTATGTTGCCAGTGAGGCTTGTGTCGAAGGTGCCGGTTTAATAACGGTGACTTTGATGGGCATTGTGGTGAGTAATATGCCTGGTACCAATATTGAGGATGTGCTCGATTTTAAGGAACATCTGAGCATTTTGTTGATATCAACCTTATTTATTATTTTAGCTGCTCGTACTGATTTTACTTTCTTGGATCATGTCTGGCTGCCCACTGCTATTTTGTTTTTGTTACTGCAGTTTGTGGTGCGTCCACTCAGTGTCATGTTATGTACCTTAAAAAGCCGTCTTAGCTGGCGAGAGAAAACCTTGCTGGCTTGGATAGCGCCCCGTGGGATTGTGGCAGCGGCTGTGGCAGCGATTTTTTCCTTACGCTTACAACAGAGCGGGATGCCAAATGCCAATGAATTGGTGCTGGTAACCTTCCTGCTGATTATGAGCACAGTGATATTTCAAAGTGCTACGGCCCGCTATGTGGCTAAGTTGCTCAAAGTAGCCTCGCCTGATCCGCGTGGTTTTTTAATTATTGGTGCCAATCCTGTGGCACGTTTGATTGGCAAGGCATTACAGGAGCAGGGATTTGATGTGATTTTATCCGATACCACGTGGTCTGATGTCCACCAGGCGCGTATGGCCGGATTGCGCTGTTATTATGGCAATCCGGTGTCAGAGCATGCTGATCGCCAGCTAGATCTGGTCGGCATTGGCCGCTTGCTGGGCCTGGCCCCCACGCCAGAAGTGAACAGTCTGGCTTGTGTCCGTTATCAGCGTGAGTTTGGCCGCAGCCAGGTATTTAGCCTACCAACACCAGCCAGTAGTGAAAAACACGATATTGCCCACCGTCATGATGGCTTAACCCTGTTTGCTGATACTGCCCACTACCAACAATTGTTAGATTATGTCAAAGCCGGTGCGCGGATTAAAAGTACTCGAATCACTGAAAGCTTTAATCTGGATAGTTACATCCACACACAAAAAGGCGAAGTGCTGCCCTTGTTTGCGATTAATCCCAAGGGGCGCTTGCATGTGGTTCACACAGAAGAGCCAGTCGTTTTAGCTAGTGACTGGCGGTTAATGAGCTTGGTGGTAGCAGATTAAGCCGTTGCTGTTGCTTCAGGTGTACTGTAACAACAGCAGCACATCATCTGCCAAAATGTCGTGCAATAGCTTGTGGTTTCTGCATGGGGCTTAGTAGCCGGTACGTAAGCATGGCGTATCCGACAATCCAGCCGGTGATGCATGGGTCAGGGCTTGAATGACTTGAGGTAAGTTGCCACACAAGATGGTAAAGCCCAGATCATGTATTGCACGCGTTGGCTGACGGCTTGAACCCGCCGCAATGGTGCGTAGTGCATTAGCAAACAAAACTGGATTGCATGAGTTATTCATAATAATCTTCCTGATTATCGTTAATTTTTATTATATAGAAAAGTTGCTGTAACTGCTATCAGATAAAAATATTTATATTATTGAGTCTGATTAGGCTTTATCGTCGTCATGTGCTTTTCGTTTTCAAGCTCGTACACTTCGATAATATTCGGCGTGCTAATGTCTAAACGATAGAGATAATCACCCTGATGTGATAATGCCTCAAGACTTTGCTGATTGAATATAACGAGGTTTTGGCCACCATCGCATCTGGCAGATAGGGTAATCAATCCTGGTATTCCTTGCTGCGATAACTTCAATCCTAAGCTTTGAGTGTCTTGGTATGAGTCTTTTGCTATCAGAAACGGGTGGTCTTTTATTTTGTTACGCAAATCAATTAAAGTGGTCTGGCACTTGGTGTTAAACACGGTTCTGGTGATTTCTAGTGGCTCTGAGCCGGATATTTTAAGCAAATTCGGACTGTCAGCTAAGAATTGCCTCCAATGGTAAGCTGTTTCGTAAAATGAGGTTTCTAACTCTGCTGACCCATACCAAACAGGAAATGATCCATCAGTAAACCTTGATTCTTCCCATTTCTGACGGTCAAAAACCCATTCAATAGCATTATATTGGAGTTCAGTGGCGGTAAAACGATTATGAAAATCAATAGCGATTTGGGCATCTTTCCAATCTTGCGGGTCATCACTGAGATCAGAAAAGGGACTGTTATTATCAAGATCAATACCAATTACATTTCTGTATACTGCATCGTTGTAATTTATAACTTGATCGATGAAATTGAACATATTAGTGACTCATATAATGCTCTAGATAATTATGGACATTGACTAACCCGATAAAGCCGTCATTAGCAATTAGTTCTACAGGTGTTTGCCCGTTAAAGCGTTTGTTAGGAGTCTTAGGCCAGGCATAGGCAAGTTTTTTATTGTGGGGAAACATAGTCGATAAGGATTTATGAATTGATAATAGGTAGCGCACTCTATCGTAATTATCACGGTTGAATCTAATGCTGCGATTGCCCTTCTTATAGTTACTTATGCTTGTGTTTGTTCTTGTCGACATACCTAAAAGCTGTGACTGTTCCTCATAAGTTAAGCCCCAGTGCTCAAAAAGGCGCATAATCATTTTAGTAAGACGCCTTGAGTGTTCCTCGTCAATATATTGGAAAGTTTGTGCTAGTGCCATAATATATCCCTATTGAGTCACACGGACAGAAAATACATTTATGTACTTATAATAGTACAAAAGTGTATTCTCATCAACTTCAAGTAAAAGCGCTTAACTGGGTGTACAAAGCATTTTGGTTAATGAGCATCGACTACTTAGTGGCAGTGCATTATCACTCCCTTGTAGAAAGCACGTGCCTGACTTACTCTTGACACAAATCAGAAAAACAACACCTTTATG
>JANQIS010000235.1 GCA_028282045.1 Gammaproteobacteria bacterium | reverse complement strand
TGGCACGTTGGCAATTTGCTTTGGATGCCTCGTTTCACTTCCTGTTTGTGCCTCTTACACTTGGCCTGACCTGGATTATTTTTACCATGGAGCTGGCCTATGTGCGTACCGGTAAGCAAGTTTATAAGGACATGACACGTTTCTGGGGTAAATTGTTGGGTATTAACTTTGCGTTAGGGGTATTAACTGGTCTGACAATGGAGTTTATGTTCGGGACTAACTGGGCCTATTACTCTCAATATGTGGGGGATATTTTTGGCACACCATTGGCAATCGAAGCTTTGGTGGCCTTTATGTTAGAGTCGACATTCTTCGGTATTTTCTTCTTTGGTTGGGATAAATTGTCTAAAAAGCAACACTTGGCGGCGACTTTCTGTCTGGCTATTGGTTCGAGTTTTTCAGCATTATTGATCTTGGTCGCCAATGGTTTTATGCAGCATCCGACAGGAGCGTTTTTTGATATCCACACTATGCGTATGGAAACCACCAGTTTGTGGCATTTGTTTATGAATGAAATTGCCCAAGTGGGCTTTGCTCATACCGTGACAGCAGGCTATACCACCGCGGCAATGTTTGTCATGGGTATCAGTGCCTACTACTTATTAAAAGGGCGTGACATTGATTTTGCCAAACGTTCTTTTGCTGTTGCCGCGGGTTTTGGGCTGGTAGCATCGTTAATGGTCGTTTACATGGGAGATCAAAATGGCCTGGCGGTTTATCGTTATCAACCAATGAAACTGGCTGCAATGGAGGGGGTATGGAATACAACTAAAGCACCGGATGCTTGGAGCGCCCTTGCCATACCTAATCAGGCTGAGCATAAAAATGATTGGGAGTTGGACATTCCCGATGCATTGAGCTTGATTGTAACCCATTCATTAACCGGGACAGTGGAAGGTATGAACCAACTGTATACGCGCAATATCGAACGTATTATGCAAGGCGCCAAGGCTTATCATTACCTCGAAGCAATCCGCCAAGGAGATAACTCGCCACAAATGTTAGCGCAATACAAGCGTTATGAGAAAAATCTTGGTTATGGCCTGTTGCTGTTGCAGTATACGAGCAATCCTTTGGCAGCAACGCATGCACAGGTAATTAAAGCGGCCAACGACACCATCCCATTGGTCGGATGGTTATTCTACACCTTCCGTATTATGGTGGCGATTGGCTTTATGTTGTTTTTAACCTTTATCGTGGCGTTAGTTGGGGTGATTCGTAACCGTAATCTCTGGCAACGGCGTTGGTTCCATTATTGGTGTCTCATAGCGATTCCACTGCCATTTGTTGCTTCGCTATGTGGTTGGTTTGTTACCGAGCATGGCCGTCAGCCTTGGACGGTTTATGGTGTGTTACCAACTGATATTAGCTCCTCAACCATTAATGCAACAGATGTTGGGTTTACACTATTTATGTTTATGGTGATCTATCTGGCGCTATTTATAGTGGAGCTGTTCTTGATGTTTAAGTTTGGGCGGATGGGGCCTAGTGCCTTGCATACCGGGCGCTATCACTTTGAAAAGCAGGCATAGTTGAGGAGAATGATGATGGAATTCACTACTTTTGAAATAATTCAATTACTAAGCTGGGCCGCTGTTGGACTGGTTTTGATTATCTTCTCATTAACTGCTGGCTTTGACTTTGGTGCTGGTGCGTTATTGCCCTTTATTGCGCACAATGATGCTGAGCGGCGTGTGGTGATTAATACTGTTGGGCCAACTTGGGATGGTAATCAGGTATGGTTAATTATAGCCGGTGGTGCGATCTTTGCCATTTGGCCGCGGGTTTATGCTGCCTTGTTCTCAGGCTTTTATATTGCTTTTTTACTATTGCTGTGGTCGTTATTTTTTCGTCCGGTAGCGTTTGAATACCGTTCCAAGCTGCAATCACAAAAATGGCGTAAATTCTGGGATTTTGCGTTGTTTCTTGGCAGCTTTACCCCAGCGTTGTTGATTGGTGTGGCAGTAGGCAACTTGTTTCAAGGGGTGCCATTTCAGTATGATCCGACTAGCCTACGTTTTTTCTATGGTCCAAGTATGACTAGTAGCAGTGGCTTTTTGGATCTGTTGGGGCTGCTCAATCCATTTGCATTATTTTGTGGCATTGTGTCGTTGTTAATGATGTGTATGCATGGCGCAAGTTATGTGGCGTTACGTACAGATGGCGTGATTTGCCAACGTGCACGTAATGCTATTCGAAACCTTGCCATCATCCTAATTATATTGTTTGCTGCCGGTGGTGTATGGGTTGCCTATCTGCCAGGTTATCATTGGACACCGATGGCAGATCCAATGATGCATCCACTGACTAATCAGGTGAGCGTGCATGCCGGAGCTTGGCTGGATAATTTCCGTGGCCATTTATGGATGATCATTGCGCCGATTTTGGTATTTGCCGGTGCTATTATGGCTATTTTCCTGGCTAACAGTGAGCGTCGCCGTTTGACTTTCTTCTCCAGTTGTTTGGTAGTGTGGGGCATTGTGGCTACGTTTGGTTTGAGCATGTATCCATTTTTAATTCCTTCTTCATCTAAACCAGCACAAAGTTTGCTGTTGTGGAATGCCAGCAGTTCGCAGCTATCTTTGATTGGTATTCTGGTTGTGGCTGTGATCATGTTGCCGATTATCTTTATTTACACCGCGTTTGTTTATCGTAAGTTATGGGGGCGTGGCAGCATTAGAATGACTGAAAAGGCGGTGCAAGATGACCCGCATGTATTATATTAAAGGGAGTAACTGCAGATGTATTATTTTATTTGGTTAATCAGTGCTTTTGTTGCCGTGGCGGTAGGCATTTTTGCTTTGTCCGTATTGGATCGTAAAGATAAAAAGTAAGACAGAATATCCGGGCGCGGCATTTTGTCGGCTTTATCAAGACAAAATGCCAGCCACACTCCGGCACTCACGTTGAGAACTACCGCTGCTTCCTTCCGGACCTGACGGGGTTCGCCCTCTAGTGATGCGGAGGGACCGGCGCGATGATTGTAACCAAAGCGTTGCCGGTTGTCGATTGGTGATTGTATTAAGTTTGATGGATATTAGCAGCTTCAAGGTTGGGAAAGCACAACGATGCAAATACTTGAAACCGAGCGCCTCATCTTAAGGACATGGCAATATGATGATATCGATTGGTTTGCTGCCATGAATCAAGATCCTGAGGTGATGCGTTATTTCCCCAATCGACAGGACTATGCTTATACACAGCGCATTATTGAAGGTGCTATAGGCCAACAGGATGAATCTGGTTATAGTCTCTATGTGGTCGTGATCAAAGCAAGACAGGAGCCGATTGGTTTTGTTGGACTGTCAAATTTAACTATGGATTTTGATGCCCATTTTACTCCAGCAACAGAAATTGGCTGGCGTATCAAATCAGCCCATTGGCGAGAAGGTTATGCCTTTGAAGCAGCTAGTGCTGTGATACGTTACGCTTTTGAGACTCTGGGGTTACAGGAATTGGTCTCTTTCACTGCTGTAACGAACCTGCCCTCAAGGCGGTTGATGGAGAAACTACATATGCAGCATGAACCCAAGGATGACTTTAGCCATCCTGGTATACCCGTGGATCATCCGTTGAGTGTGCACGTGTTGTATCGGATAAAATCACCTTACACATTGGCATAAGCAAAAAATTTCGTTATCATCAGCCACCTTAAGGAGAGGTGGCCGAGTGGTTGAAGGCGCACGCCTGGAAAGTGTGTATGCGGCGAAAGTCGTATCGAGGGTTCGAATCCCTCTCTCTCCGCCAATTTCAGCGGGTCCGTCCTGAAGACAAAGGTAACACTGTTGCACCGGGTGGATTGTCCTCCAGTATTCAATGCTTATATAGTCAACGACTTCGCGTAACAGTAGTCTGAATGTTATGTGGGTGTGTTATGCTATCACCTTTACGAAATTATCAGAGTATCTGTAAGGCTTATAAAATATAGTTTCCTGGCTGATTGAAATTAATTCAATGTCTCTTATTATGAGGATTGTCTCTTATTCTGGTAGTTTAATCTTGGCTTTACTTCTTACGTATATTCTTTTTGTTAATCGGCTATCTGAGTGGCCAGCTATATCTGATGCTGCTTGTAACCCTAATTTTTCATACGCGTTAGTAACGGTAAGTGCCCGAAGATCGTGAAAAGTAAAACGCTCTGAAATCAGTTTGAGCTGCATTGCTTTATCAATTAATCGTGTCCACTTACTTTGAAACCCTCGTGACGTATAAGGCTTGCCATCAACTTGTGAAAACAGATAAACACTATCAGGTCTAGTTTGTTTGGCAGTGTTTACGATATTTATAAGTGCGCTATTCCACTCAATAATATAACTTTTACCCGTCTTGCTTTGTTTAACATCCAAACCTTCATCTATAATTTGAGAACGTTTGAACTCAAGTATGTCTTTTTGTCTCAGCCCAGTGATTAACGCAAATTCTATAATGGAGCGCATAGCAGGCCTTGCCAATGCGATGACTGCCTCTAGCTCTTCTGGTTTAACTAGCCGGTCTCTGGGCTTTTCTTTGAAATTCTGTACATGAGCACACGGATTGGTTGTGCATGCTCCCCACCTAATGGCGTATACAAATACATGTGACAATAACGTCTTCTCACGATTAGCCGATACTTTCCCTGGTCGCATGTCCATGTAGGCGTATACGTCTGTTGGCTTAACCATATGCGGCTGCATGTCGCCAAAATAAACCTTGAGAAACTTCAATTGACGGATATTTCCTTTTTGGGTTTCATCAGCTTTGCCTGGCAACACTTCCGCAACATAACGGTCAAACAAATCACCCATTGTTGATATCTTCCCATCTGGCGTCATCATCATGCTGTACTTGGCAAAAGCCTCATGCAGTGAATCACTTAAGCGTACCCATTTGTCTTTGCGCACAAAATAATACGCACCGTGTTTAAAGCGCATATACTGCGGCAAATGCCTATTATGCTTTCTTGGCCTTGGCATTATTCTGATACTCCATTAGGGCTTTGGCGTTAGGCTCAATCCGCAGTTGAGACACCTGTGATTTATTGCCGGTATAAAACTCCACAAGCGCATCACGCATTACTACCGGCTGGCCAATACCGTTGGTAGAAAATGGAATGTTCTTGGATATAAGAGTTGTCACTTGCTTTCTGATACCCTTATGGCCGGTAAGCTCGTACATTTCTTCTTTGGTTAAGAATGTCGTTGACATGATCGTCCTCCTTATAAATCAAGGCGCGATATTCAACAATTTGGTAAGGGCTTTAAATTCAGATGCGCCCAGTACTGAGCGCACCGATTAGATTTACACATCATCATGCTGAGTGCTTATTTACAAAGTCCAATATACTGTCATCCCATTTGATTTGACGTATTGGTGTGCCTGTTGAGCGACGTTTACCAACATCCTGATATGTGGCGTATTCCTTTCCTTTCTCTGTCAGCATCCATATTTGGTGATTATCAGCATCTTTCACAGCTTCTTGCAACCCAAGGCTTTTCAGCATCTTGTTCACCTCTTGTGCCGATTTAGCAGGCTCCATCAATTTACCTAGCTGTGTTGGGGTTAGTAGTTGGTCTTGCTTTTCAGGTATCAGTGGTGCATTACTAGCCTTTATGATATCAACTCCACCGCCGGCATAACCCACTTGTGCTGATGCGATTGCCAGTTGGTTTGGGTCAGTGATGAAGGTTTTTAGAAAGCTATGAGCGGCTTTGGCAATCTTGGCAGACTGCATAAAAGCATCGTGCTTGACCTTTGTGTCAGTTTCGTCAAAAGCGTAGCCACCGGTCTTCCTGATAGATGGGATAACTTCAGAAGTAATCCATTTTCTAAATTTCTTGGCT
>JANQIS010000220.1 GCA_028282045.1 Gammaproteobacteria bacterium | reverse complement strand
TCGTCTTGCCATAGTTTCCTTCTATAATCAGCCTTACATAAAATTCAGCGCCGATTATATAGTTGACTGTGACGAAGATCTATAAGCATTGAATCTACGCAGGCTAAACTGAAACATGATAGGTTGGACGGTGCAAAAATACGGCCAACTGAGCACCAGACAGTGCAAAATGTTTGGTGAGGGGGTTGTGAATAATGACGGTTTTGAGATGATAGTAAGGCAAGCAAACAAGCTGGAGCGGAGTTTACACTGAGTAAATGGGCACCAGCGATGTTTGACCAATGAACCTAACGCTCAAAAACAGCGTTACCCACAATCGACCATATAGAGATATTTGCAGACATGAAACTCAATGACTATGCCCTCTTAGAAACCGGCACACTTAGCAAAAAAACCGACTATGTCCACCCGGAACGCCTACCTGAAGTGGTTCACCTGGACAGTCCTGCCACCCATGTGATGACTGACTTTACCAGCCGTCCGCCGGTAACAACCAAGCCAAATACCCCCATTAAAACGGCCTTAGAAGAAATGCGCGCAGCTCATGTGAAATCATTATTTGTTATTGATGAGGAAGACAAAGTCATTGGTCATGTCTCGACACTTGACTGTCACGGTATCAAGCCAGGTCAGGTAGCCGGCCTTCATGGTATCACACCGGCAGAAGTCACCGTCAGTATGGTGATGATGCCCGTCGATGCAATGCGTACACTACACCGCAAATATATGGACAGCGCCAAAGTGGGCCATATTGCCCGTTTGTTTCATGAACTGGGCCTTAACTATATCATCGTGATTTGCACATGTGAGCAACGCAACGACCCAATGATTTGTGGATTATTCTCCATTTCACGGCTACGTCGCCAACTCGGCGAAGACATCGGTGCCAACCTCAGCTCCAGCAGTGTGGCTGATATTCATCGGCGCATCCCGGATTAAGGACGCTAACAACAGCCTGGTGATGGCGCGCCCTCAGACTCCACCATACCAAGCCGCAGCATTCGTTTAACTACAAAAGTGTTTTTTACCGAGCTCGCCGGCTCTGGTCCACGTAGTAACACTTGTAGCTGCGTCTTAAGGTCTGCAATCCCCTTATTTGTTCTTGCATCCGTAACACATACTGCGTCAGCCACCACTAGTCCCTCTCGAACACAGATATCAAATGTCTCTTCACGGATATGAGTGACTTCCTTACGCGCAACACCTTCGGCTTTGGTCCCCACTAATAATACTTGCACGTCATCAGCAATTTTTGACGCAATGTCTTTGGCCCAACCCTTAAGTGATTCTGGTTGAAATCTCTGCAGATCAAAACACAGCAGCACTATACTGGCACCATGGTAATACACAGAAAGTAAGCCCCGGTATCTCTCTTGCCCAGCGGTATCCCATAAATTAACTTTGCTCCCATCTTCAAGATCAAGTTTATACAGCCCTGCACCTATGGTCGACGCCATGCCGTGCTCCGGAAATTTACCTGTGGTTAATCGGCGCGCCAAGCCTGACTTTCCTACATCCGTGTCACCAACCAGTACCGATTTAAATGTCTTATGACAACTTCCAGCAGCCATAACCACTCCTTTAAAATTTTTTCACGCATTATTCTATCAATAAATGCGCTAGAATTCGCATTATTAGAGGTTATAGACAGGTTGGTATTAAAAGACTTTCACATTTTATACTGTCTCTTAATTTATGCCGCCATAACATCGCTCAACCCCAATAAATACGTTGGTCGTTAATTGCGTTTGAAACAGGTTTGGGTTGCGGTATCGCTGCAATGTATTAACCTTGTTTATACAGCTTTTAGAACGATTACAGTTCTAAAGTGTTTAACAATCAAATTAGGAGTTTTGCTAATGCATGGGATCCAAAACGAGGAGTTTCAACCCCAGGGAGAAAGTCAACAATCACCTACGCACAGCGAAGAGGTGACACCTCAACGTGAAGCGAGTGGGCAATTACCTGTGGACAGTAGTGATAAATCATCTCTACTGCCCGCTGATGAAAATAGTAGCGGTGTTATTGAGCCGGATCGACAGAGTAACGCCAGCACTCACAGTGACACCGCAAGCGCCGTAGAGGGAGGTAATAATCACCCTGATGGCGATGATGCCATTGGTGCTAGCGACCAGTCCCACCTTATCCCTGCTACAAACAGTAGGCTCGCACAGGTTTTTTCTTACCTTTGCTGTTGCAAAGGAAGAAGAGAAATTCACGAGACATCTTATCCAGCCATCTAGCCAGGATGTTATTAGGTGGTGTTTCAAATGTGTTACTTGAGCTTGAAGCACCACTGAATAATTGGAAAAACCATACCTGTGGGTAACGGTTTTATCATGTTAGCTATAAGCAACCACATGGTGCATGGCTTGGATCATCCGGCTAATCGACTCAAAATATTTAACCAATTGTTTATAGGTGTTAGTGGCGATTTGCTGTGCTTTAAAAATATGATGCAGGCGATGATAAGCCGTTTTGCCGATATCGTGATAATAACCGATATCAACATGACGATGCTCTGCCCTTTGAGGGAATAGCCCTGCTATAATAAGACATTCATCACCGATGCGTTTTAATTGGGTTTGTTGTAGGCAACCGCTATTATGCTGTGCTACTAGATAGCGTTCAGCAACAGGCTCTGCTAAGAGAGATGGCTCCTTGCTCATTTCATTTAACATCAGTGCTAGATAATACTCTAGCTCCAAAGGTAGCTTTACATCAGTGTGATACTGGGCTTCTGAGATAATTTGATACCACATGGCTTGTGGATTAGCATGTATGATAAGCTTAGACATGCGCACTCCTTTTTGCCGCTTGCAAAAAACTATTTTTAATAAATCTAACTCAATAACCTAAAAATAATGTTTTCAGTTTTTATGTAAAAATGAATTAAGTTATTTTTTTGTAAAATGGCAAGCAAACCACCGCTGATATTGCCGGACACTCTCAAACCAACATTACCAAGCGCGTTTATGTACGCAATAAAAATACAGTACAACTGCCGGAGTAAGAGGCACTCCCTAGAATAAGAGGCACCATCACTAAAAATAACGTATTGACACTCCCCCAAACCCTATATAAAATTCGCTCTGCATTAGAGTTCCCCGATAGCTCAGTTGGTAGAGCAAGTGACTGTTAATCACTGGGTCGGCGGTTCGAGCCCGTCTCGGGGAGCCATTTATTTCAAGGCGTTCAGCCGGTTTTCATTTTCGATCACACATAGCTCTGTGGGAGATTTGGCTCATCCCCATTAACGGGGGCAGCTCTATATTGTGTCGGTTTTCATTGTTAATTAACCACATAATACTCTAACTCTCATTCTATAATTTTCAAAGTT
>JANQIS010000219.1 GCA_028282045.1 Gammaproteobacteria bacterium | reverse complement strand
AACTTTGAAAATTATAGAATGAGAGTTAGAGTATTATGTGGTTAATTAACAATGAAAACCGACACAATATAGAGCTGCCCCCGTTAATGGGGATGAGCCGACAAAGGAAAGATGGCTGGGCCGGTAGGATTCGAACCTACGCATGCTGGGATCAAAACCCAGTGCCTTACCGCTTGGCGACGGCCCAACAAGAGCGACGTATTCTCGCCAAACTTGTGGCTACTGTCAAGCTGTGAATATGCGGCTTTTGGGCCTGCGCATGAAAGTGACTATATACAGGCTGTAGGTGAATATAAAAGCAAGCCTTACGCGGCAAGGATATTACATTGGATTCATGGCGTATTTATGTTGTCATGCGCTGAAAAAGTCAGGATATTTCATGCCTGGGTCCTGTATATGGCTTTTAGAAAGATCACTCTATACCGCTGGGGTGAAAGGTTTGCTACAATGCAATCTCGCTAATTTTGCACTCTAAGGAACCTGCGTTGTCTCATACTGATTTGATGTTGTTTTCGGGTAATGCTAATCACCAATTGGCAGAAGCGATTGCTGATAAATTAGGTGTTCCGTTAGGTAAAGCAGTTGTAGACCATTTTAGTGATGGTGAGACACGTGTTGAAATTTTGGAAAATGTGCGCGGGCGTGATGTTTTTATTGTGCAATCGACTTGCCCGCCAGCTAACGACAATCTGATGGAGTTGTTGGTGTTGGCTGATGCATTGCGTCGGGCTTCTGCAGCACGCATTACCGCAGTAATTCCTTATTTTGGCTATGCACGCCAGGATCGTCGCGTCAAATCGATGCGTGTGCCGATCACCGCTAAACTAGTGGCTGATATGCTGATGACTGCTGGTGTAGACCGTGTGCTCACTGTGGATATTCATGCTGAGCAGATTCAAGGTTTTTTCCATATTCCGGTTGATAATGTCTACGGCACACCGGTATTGATGGATCATATTACTTCACAAGGTACAGATAACTTAGTGGTGGTTTCACCTGATATTGGTGGCGTGGTGCGTGCCAGAGCCGTGGCTAAGTTGTTAGGATGTGATCTGGCAATTATTGATAAGCGCCGTCCTAAGGCCAATGAGGCACAAGTGATGCACATTATTGGTGAGGTAGAAGGGCGCCGTTGTATTTTGGTAGATGACATTGTCGATACAGCAGGGACATTATGTAAAGCGGCTGCGGCCTTGAAAGAGCGTGGAGCTCAAAGTGTCAGTGCGTATTGTGTGCATGCCGTATTATCCGGTAATGCTATTGAGAATATCCGCCATTCTGAGCTGGAGGCGTTGGTGGTGACTGATTCCATTCCACTGTGTGATGCAGCGGCCAAATGCGATAAAATCGTTCAATTATCAATGGCGCAAATGTTGTCAGAGACCATTCGTCGAGTGAACAGCGAAGAATCCATTAGTATGCTATTTTCTGATTATTAAAAACTATCCTCAAGCTTTGAGTAAGAAGGGTGCGGTAGTTGTTCCTGAGATCCGTGCGGCAGTAGAGGCATTTCAGGATATTGTGCTAAGTGAGCTTAATGCTAAAGAAGTCGAGCAATTACTGGGATTGTTATGTCGCGTTTATTGATAGGTTAATGCAGTGTATGTGGCTGAATCAGTTCGTACGTTTAATACTTCCCTTTAGCAATCAATCCGTGGTAGAATCGCCCGCGCTTTACATGCTGGTCGCGGCAGGTAGGGCCTAAATAATTACTTGGAGATAAATAACATGTCAGATTATATTTTTGATGCGCAAACGCGCCAACTGCATGGTACTGGTGCGAGCCGCCGCCTCCGTCGTGAGGGGAAAATACCCGCGGTATTATACGGTGATGGCAAGCAGGCAGTGGCTTTAACGTTAGACCATGATACTTTATTGCATGCCACTGAACATGAAAACTTTTTTGCTTCTGTTTTGACATTGAAGGTTGATGGCAAGAAACAAGAGGCATTAATTAAAGATCTACAGCGCCACCCATTTAAACCTAAAATTCTTCACGCTGACTTTGTGCGTGTGAGTGCAACCAAAGAAGTGCATGTGCACGTACCATTGCATTTTATCGGTGAAGATGTTGCCCCTGGTGCAAAAGCCGGTGGTGTCATTTCTCATATGGCCAACGAAGTAGAAGTGATTTGTTTGGCTAAGAACTTGCCTGAGTTCTTGGATGTTGACTTGTCTGAAGTCCAAATGGATGGAGTGGTTCATTTAAGTGATATCAAATTACCGGAAGGCGTGCGTTTGGCTGCGTTGTCTCATGGCGAAGATAGTCATGATACTTCCATCGCTGCTATTCATGAGCCGAGAAAAGTAGAGGAGCCGGTTGCAGCATCAGATGCTGATGAAGCCGCTGATGGTACGCCAGCAGAAGATAAAGCTGCTGATGCCGATGCTGATAGTGGGCAATCAGAAGATTCATAATGATTCAATTGCTGGTCGGGTTGGGTAATCCGGGCGATGCATACGCCGATACCCGACATAATGTGGGCGTTTGGTTGGCTGAGCAAGTAGTGCAGTCGGCTGGCGCCCAGTTGCTTGCCCAAAGCAAGTTCCATGGTTTGTATGCCAAAGTGACTTATCAAGGGCGGGCATTACATGTGTTGGTGCCTGGCATTTATATGAATGAGAGCGGGCGTGCGGTGCAGGCTATCAGTCAATTCTATAAAATTCCGCTAGAAGCGACGCTGGTGATACACGATGACCTGGATTTGGCCTGTGGTGATGCACGGCTTAAAAAGTCCGGGGGGCATGGTGGCCACAATGGGCTGCGCAGCATTATCCAGCACGTGGGTAGTCAGGATTTTCAGCGTATTCGTATTGGTATTGGCCATCCTGGCCATAAAGATCAAGTGACCAACTATGTATTACATGCACCAGGCAAAGCAGAGCGTGTTGAGATTGAACAATCAATCGAACGAGCGCTAGCTAAATTACCTGATATTCTGGTTGGCAATACACAAAATTTAGTCAAGTTATAAGGATTGGGCCATGGGGTTTAAGTGTGGTATTGTCGGGTTGCCGAATGTGGGTAAATCAACATTATTTAATGCGTTAACCAAAGCAGGTATTCAGGCAGAGAATTATCCGTTCTGTACTATCGATCCGAACGTTGGTGTGGTGGCGGTGCCGGACGCTCGTTTGCAAAAGTTGGCAGAGATTGTCAAGCCGCAAAACATTTTGCCAGCGACGATGGAGTTTGTGGATATCGCCGGTCTGGTAGCCGGTGCCTCCAAGGGTGAGGGCTTAGGCAATAAGTTTCTGGCCAATATTCGTGAGACTGATGCTATCGCTCATGTGGTGCGCTGCTTTGATAACGATGATGTGGTGCATGTCGATGGTAAGGTGAATCCGCTGCATGACATTGCAGTCATTGATACCGAGCTATTGTTAGCTGATATGGACACGGTGGAAAAAGCAGTGGCCCGCGCCACCAAAAATGCCAAAAGTGCCAACCTGGAAGCTAAGGCTCAAATGGCTTTATTGGGTCGTTTGAAAACGCATATCGAGGCGGGTAACAAAGCAGCCACTTTTGATGCGACTACAGCAGAATGGGTTTGGATCAAATCACTATGTTTACTTACTGCCAAGCCGACGCTCTACGTGGCTAATGTCAATGAAGACGGGTTTGAGAATAACGCCCATTTGGATGTGGTACGTGAATTTGCCAGCAAAGAAGGTGCTGGTGTGGTAGCGGTGTGTGCGGCGATTGAAGCTGAGATTGCCGAGCTGGATGCTGAGGATGCGCGTGAGTTTTTAGAGAGCTTGGGGCTAGAAGAACCAGGCTTAAATCGTCTTATTCGTGCTGGCTATAGTTTACTGGGTTTGCAAACTTACTTTACTGCTGGCCCGAAAGAAGTGCGTGCCTGGACCATTCGTGTGGGAGCGACAGCGCCACAAGCTGCCGGCAAGATTCACACTGATTTTGAAAAAGGTTTTATTCGTGCTGAAGTGGTTGGTTATGAAGACTATATTGCCGCTAAAGGTGAACAAGGTGCCAAAGAAGCGGGCAGATGGCGCTTAGAGGGTAAAGATTATATTGTTCAAGATGGCGATGTCATTCATTTTCGTTTTAATACGTAGGTAAAATTATGAACTCCATTTGGCGTAACGCAAAATACCAACGCTTTTTTGCTTCCTTTACCATTGGCAATATTGGTGATTGGTTTGATATCTTCGCGCTGCAAATTATTTTTGTGCATGAGTTCCATGCTACCCCTATACTCATGAGTGTTTTGATGCTGACTTTCTTTATCCCGGGTATGATCCTCGGGCCTATTGCCGGTTGGGTGGCAGACCGTATTGATCAGCGCAATTTGATGTTGGTGACGGATGTGACCAGTGGTGTACTAACTGGGGCAATATTATTTTCTTATTCTGTATGGCTGGTATTAGCGTTGCTGGTGGTGCGCTCTGTCGTAGTCGCTTTTAATTCACCGGCGCAACAGGCTTATGTGAAACATATCGTTGATGATGGGCAACTGTTATCTGCCTCCAGTATGATGTCGATAGTGTTTCAGTTATGTAAGGTGCTTGGCCCAATGTTGGGTGCGGTGGTGTTATTGGTGGCCTCGGCACGCGCGTGTTTGGCGATCAATATGGTGAGCTTTTTAGTTTCTGGCTTGATATTGTTTACTTTACCCAAACAACCACCGGAAACGATTGCCACTGATGATGACGTGTCGTCACATTGGTTTGCATCTATCACTCAAGGTGCCCGTCATATCTGGCAACATCGCTTGCTGCGTATTATGGTGAGTTTAAGTGTGATTTGGTTAGTACTAAGCCTGATGCGCCAAGCCCAGTTAGCATTTTATCTCAAGCATATTTTGCCTGAACGTAAAGA
This sequence comes from Gammaproteobacteria bacterium, assembly GCA_028282045.1. Lineage (GTDB taxonomy): Bacteria > Pseudomonadota > Gammaproteobacteria > Francisellales > CACEW01 > JANQIS01. Next base: position 3,110 of record JANQIS010000219.1, on the reverse strand, counting down.
TTTTTTAGGGGTGTTTATGGGGCTCGATGGCCTTGGGGCTGTGCTGACCGGTATACTGCTCAGTCGTAAAAAAACCATTAGGCGTTTTGACCTATTGATGGGGGTAGGGTTTATTTTGTTACTCAGTGGTGCCATATTGTTAGCGTTGTTTGAGCCTGGTTGGCCGGTATTTTTGCTGGTGATTTCCGCTTTACTGATTGGTTTTGGTAGCGGTATTAATATTGTGGCGTATAGCTATGCGCTTAAGAAGTTCACTCCAAAGGCTTTGATGGGTAATGTCTCAGGTACGGCATCGTCGTTGCAGATGGTGGCAGTCTCTAGTGGTACTGTCATCAGTGGGGTGATCGCTACGCTGTTTAATATCCATTGGGTGTATTGGGCTATTGTCGTGGTTATGATGTTGCTTACACTAGGTGCGTTTACTTTACTGCGCTTCAAAGTGGATGACACCTTTCCCAGTGCTGGTGAAACAAGCTAACATAGAGGCACTTTTTACTATAAGCACGCGTTATTATGTCAGATCATGTTGTCCAATATCTTGGTGAAGCAAAAGCCCAATACCTTCTGGAACACCAGGCAAAAGTTGATAAAAACCACCTGCATTTGCCAGGAGGAGATTTTGTTGATCGTATCTTCATGCCCAGTGACCGCAATAACCGTGTGTTGGGTAACTTGAACTGGCTGTTTAACCATGGTCGATTGGCCGGTAGCGGGTATTTGTCGATTTTGCCGGTTGACCAAGGTATTGAACATAGCGCGGGAGCAAGTTTTGCTAAAAACCCGGCCATGTTTGACCCTGAGAACATTATCAAATTAGCAATGGAAGGCGGCTGTAACGCTGTGGCCTCTACTTATGGCGCGCTAGGCGCACTGGCACGCAAATACGCGCATCAGATTCCATTTGTGGTCAAGATTAACCATAACGAGTTGCTCACTTATCCCAATACTTTTGATCAAATCATGTTTGGTACCATCGACCAAGCTTATGAAATGGGGGCTGCAGCCGTGGGTGCAACCATATACTTCGGCTCTGCTGAGAGTGATCGGCAGATTATCGAAGTAGCACGTGCTTTTGCCTATGCCCACGAGCTTGGTCTGGCGACAATTTTGTGGTGTTATTTGCGTAATCCGGCATTTAAGCAAGATAAAGATTACCACCTGGCTGCGGATTTAACCGGCCAAGCTAACCACTTAGGCGTCACGTTGGAGGCAGATATTGTCAAACAGAAGCTGCCTGAGAATAACGGGGGGTTTAAAGCGCTCAATAGCGGTAACTCTAGCTATGGTAAGCTCGATGAGCGGATGTATACTGATTTGTGTTCTGACCATCCGATTGATTTGTGCCGTTACCAGGTGATTAATAGCTTTATGGGGCGTGCTGGCTTGATTAACTCAGGTGGCGGTTCAGGTGAGAATGACTTTGCTGATGCCGTTGAGATTGCGGTGATCAATAAGCGTGCCGGTGGTATGGGTCTGATTTCCGGTCGTAAAGCCTTCCAGCGTCCGATGCCCGAAGGCGTGAAGTTACTCCACGTCATTCAAGATGTTTATTTAGATAACAGTGTGACGATAGCGTAAATTTTAAAAACGGTATGTCAGTCCTATCAGTAGTGAATCCAGTCTGGGCACTTGGTTGTTGTTTGACCCAAAGAGTCCGGCAGGGGTATTGTCGGTTTCAACATCATCACCAAAGATGTGAGTATAGGTGATATTGGCTTGTATCGATGGGGTGATATTGTAGCCGGCACCAATTGCCGCTAATGGTTTCCAGCGATTGGCTGTAACGATAATAGAGTTACTTGGGCCACCCGGACTGGTGATTAACCAGTTAGACTGGCTATTAACTTCGGCCATACCACCTTTGACAAACAAGTCAATGGACGGCTCAAGATGCCATGTGCCGACGCCTGCCACATCCCAGGCAGTAAATTCATCAGCGTCGTCAACGCCTGGTGTGGTTATTTTGACTTTGCCATAGTAACCCCATCCTGCCTCAATACCCAGACCAAACTGAGAAGTTAAGTCATAGTTGTAACCGAAAGCTACTGCGCCACCGAAGTGTTTTTGCTTGTGATGTAACGTTGCGCCAATTCGTTTTCCTAGAACATCGTAGTCAATCAGCCCCGTTTGGTTGACCCACCCCAGAGCCCCTGACACATAAGGCCCGGTATGATCGACAGGTTGGTTGGTTTCATTGGTTGCAACAGCATGGTTAAATAGTGAAGCGCCAAAAACATATTTTATGTTTAGCATAAGAGCGTCAAGACGAGGTACGCTGTTATTGCTCATGTAAAGGTCAGAAAAACTATTAATGTGGGAGCGAGCATAATTCATATCGTCCCCGAAAATGTGAGTGTAAGTGAGATTAGCTTGCAGCGTATCGGTAATATTATAACCAATACCGATACCAGCTAAAGGGTGCCAGCGATTATGGCTTAAAGCACCGGAATAGCTATCTGGTCCACCGATATCTTCAAAACTCTCAGAATAGTTGACGTCAGCATACCCGCCTTTAATAAATAAATCCCATGTGGGCGTTACATGCCAGGTTCCCACCATGGCAATATCCCAAGCAGAAACATCATTTTGCGTTGGTGATAAATAGCCTTGACCGTTTTGTGTTAACTCCAACGTGTTTTCGCCATAGTAGGTCCAGCCCACTTGTGCGCCCAGACCAAATTGTTTGCTGATATCGTAGTTGTATCCAAATATCACGTTGGCACCAAGATGCTTTTGGCTGCGTTCAAATCGCAAATTGGATCTGAGACCTGCAGGAGCACCGGGTAATCCGGATTCGTTAACATAACCGCTACCGATTTGTATATAAGTACCATTAATGCCAAAAGCACTGGCAGATACCCCCAGTGTCACACACAATACAGTGGTTTTAAGCCTCATTATTTTTGCCCAAAGTTGTTTAGGTAATTGCTAAGTCTAGAATCATAATATTGAATTTTCAATGAGATGTATTGCCTTTGAACTGTCGATATATGTATGTACAAAAGGTAGTGTTTTAGGTTCGTTATCTAGAATTTATCTTAGAGGGTGTCGTCAAATTATACACCACATCATCATGGCCCTAAATTGTACTGCCGCAAGGAACGAATTGG
>JANQIS010000168.1 GCA_028282045.1 Gammaproteobacteria bacterium | reverse complement strand
CCACCGAGTAAAAATGGCACCCGCCACCCCCAACTGTCCATCTGATACTGATTTAGGTAGCCGGTCAAAATACTGGCAATCAATGCCGCTAAAGCTGCCCCCAGCCCTACACCGCTAAACAACAAACCCGCCCAAAGGCCACGGCGCTCTACCTGCGCATGCTCTAATAGAAACGTAACTGCACCAGGGATTTCAGCGCCCTGCGCCACACCTTGCACAATACGACAAACCAACAATAATAACGAGCTGACGATACCCCAGGACAAGTGTCCCGGTAACAGCCCGATAATCAATGTGGCAAAAGCCATTAGCATCATCGATAGCGTAAAACTTTGCTTACGCCCATAGCGATCGCCCAAGTGGCCAAATACAATACCGCCAAACGGTCTGGCAACGTAACCGACAGCAAAAATGCCCAAAGTGGCAATCACGGCGGCAGCATGGTCATCAACAGGGAAAAATACGCGGCTGATATAGGGTGTGAGCATCACATAGATAACAAAGTCATAATATTCCAAACCCGAGCCCAAGGCGCTTAAGGTGATAAGCTTACAACGCGATACCATGTGCATCCTGCCACTATTTCTATCAAAAATATTGTGGCACGAATCAGAGTAAAAGCAAGCTACTATAACTCTGCCAGGTCTCCTTCCTGCTCAAGCCATTCACGTCGATCACTGGCACGTTTTTTAGCAAGCATCATGTCCATGGATTGTTGCGTGGCTTGATAATCGTCAATGTTTAACTGCACCAAGCGGCGTGTATCCGGCGCCATCGTGGTTTCACGCAACTGCAGTGGATTCATTTCACCTAAACCTTTAAAACGCAATACATTGACTTTACCTGACTTTTTTTCTGCCTCAATACGATCAAGAATACCCTGACGCTCCTGCTCATCCAGGGCATAATGCACCTCCTTGCCGATATCGATACGATACAACGGTGGCATGGCAACATAGATGTGTCCTTGCTCCACTAAAGGACGAAAATGACGTAAAAATAGTGCACATAACAAGGTAGCAATATGTGCCCCATCTGAGTCAGCATCAGCCAAAATACAGACTTTGCCGTAACGTAACTGGTTTAAATCATCAGAGCCCGGGTCAACCCCAATAGCAACGGCAATATCGTGCACTTCTTGAGAAGCGAGCACTTCACCTGAGTCCACTTCCCATGTATTGAGGATCTTACCTCGCAACGGCATGATCGCTTGAAACTCTTTATCACGCGCCTGCTTGGCTGAACCACCGGCAGAATCCCCTTCCACCAAAAACAACTCAGTCATTGATAGATCCTGCGAGGCACAGTCCGCCAACTTCCCTGGCAGTGCCGGGCCTTGAACCATACGTTTGCGCGCTACCTTTTTGCTCGAGCGCATACGCCGCTGTGCATTGGCAATGGCCAGCTCTGCCAGTGTCTCACCCAAACTGACATGCTGATTTAACCACAAACTAAAAGCATCTTTGACCACACCACAGACAAAAGCTGCACATTGGCGCGAAGACAAGCGTTCTTTGGTTTGACCGGCAAACTGTGGATCTTGCATCTTGACCGATAACACATAACAGCAACGCTCCCAAATATCATCCGCTGTTAGCTTCACGCCACGTGGCAACAAGTTACGAATTTCACAAAACTCGCGCATAGCCTCGAGCAAACCCGTTCTAAAACCGTTGACATGAGTACCGCCCTGTACGGTGGGAATTAAGTTCACATAACTTTCTGCCGTCAACTCGCCGCCTTCAGGCAACCAGGTTGCAGCCCATTCTACCGCTTCACTACTACCTGAAAAATTACCGACAAAAGGCACCTCTGGCAGATACACCCAACCAGTCACAGATGAGAGTAAATAATCTGACAAGCCATCGGCATAGTGCCAAGTGTCCTGGGTATTACTCACCTTATCGATAAAATGAATCGTCAGCCCTGAACACAGGACGGCTTTAGCACGCAATGCATGACGTAGGCGGCTAACAGCAAACTTAGGGCTATCAAAATACTTAGCATCAGGCCAGAAGCGTAAACTGGTACCGGTATTACGCTGCCCAACTGTACCGACCTCGGTAAGTTCTTGAGTTTTTTCACCATGAGCAAAAGCAATTTGATATTGTTTGCCACCGCGTTTGATAGTGACTTCAACTTTCTGTGACAAGGCATTGACCACTGAAATACCCACGCCATGCAAACCACCGGAAAATTCATAATTCTTATTGCTGAACTTACCTCCCGCATGCAAACGTGTGAGTATCAATTCAACACCGCACACACCATGCTCAGCATGAACATCTACCGGCATTCCGCGGCCATCATCAACGACTTCAATCGAATTATCTTCATAAAGTGTGATGGTGATTTCCTTACAATGGCCTGCCAAGGCCTCGTCGACACTGTTATCAATAACCTCCTGTGCCAAGTGATTAGGCCGCGCAGTATCAGTATACATACCAGGACGACGCTGCACTGGCTCCAGCCCACTGAGAACTTCAATATCCTTGGCTGTGTATTGAGACATACTCATCAATGTATTTCCCGAAAATTGCTCACTAGTGTAGTGTGTTGCTCAAACGCCGACAAGTGTTTATGCCTTGGTGGCGTTGAGCTTGCTTAAGGCTTTGAGCAAAGTGACAGCCTCATGCAATTGATAATCTCGATAAATTAAGTCTTTTTTTGCTTCATTGGCCTCTTGATCTTTAATATCTTGCATTAATGCCACATCATCCTCATCAACAGGTTGGCGTTCCTTAGCTAAATGAGACTGCAAGCCCTCCTCGCGAATCTCAAAACTCTCTGCCGGTTTAGCATTTTCAGGGATTTTCCAGGCTTTAATCTGAACATCAGGTGTCACGCCCTGAGCCTGTATTGCCCGACCGCTGGGTGTGTAATAACGTGCTGTGGTGAGCTTGATGGCATCCCCATTGCCCAAAGGATAAACTGTCTGCACAGAACCTTTACCAAACGAGCGCTCACCAACAATCAAGGCACGATGATGATCTTGCAAAGCACCAGCAACGATTTCTGCTGCCGAAGCAGAGCCATTATTAATGATGGCCACAATTGGTATACCATTGGTTTTATCACTGGTTGCCACATAGCCGGTATACTTCATCTCATCGACACGCCCCTTGGTATACACGACTTTATGGTCATAACCGACTTTGTTTACATCCAAGAAGGCATCAGCCACAGCAACGGCCGCTTGCATTACCCCGCCAGGGTTATTACGCAGATCAAGAATAATACCCTCTAAATGATGGTTGGCTTTTTTCTGCAACTGATCAATCGCATCCAACACCTGATCGCCGGTATTGCTTTGGAAAGAGGCAATGCGAATGTAGCCATAATGCTGATCAATCACTTTAGAGCGCACACTATCGATCTCAATTTTTTCACGTGGTACTGTCACGGTAAGCGGATGGTCCACGCCTTTGCGCATAATGGCCAGCGTTACTCTCGTACCGGGTTTGCCACGAATGCTTTTCACCACCTGGTTGATCTTCATGCCACGCACCGCCTTACCATCAACACGCATAATCAAGTCACCCGGCTCAATACCCGCTTTTTTCGCCGGAGAATCATCCAGCGGCGTCACTACCTGAAGTAAGCCATGTTTTAGGGTAATCTCAATACCAATACCAACAAAACCACCTTCAGTCATGTCATTAAGATCACGCAATTCATCGCCACTTAAATAAGCTGAGTGCGGGTCTAAGTCAGACAACATCCCTTCCATAGCGTGTTCGACAATTCCTTTATCGGATTTCTCATCCACATAGAGTTGTCGTACTGCTTCAAACACGACACCGAGACGCTGGATCTGCTTTTTATTAATGGGCTTGGTCGGTTCATGTGCCTGCACAAACCCTGTCAGAGCAATGGATAATACGACTGCCAGAATGATAAATGGCTTATATTTTTTCATGTGTACGCTATTATTTGACGTTTACCTGTTCTCACTCTAGCGACTTGCACGCACTCAGTCAAAATCAAACAACAGCTCACACCCTCTTTAAAATCGATGGCTTTATGCTACCATACGGTGCATTAACTTTGTGGAGTTTTGTGGATGGACTGGGAACAGGCGCGTCACAACATGGTCAGTCAACAGGTACGCACATGGGAAGTCACTGATACCACAGTACTGGAGTTGATGCGCGATACGCCACGTGAAAACTTTGTTCCCAGCCCTTATAAGGATTTGGCCTTTACTGATATCCAAGTGCCTTTAATGTTTGGCCAAAGCATGCTCACACCCAAAACTGAAGGTAAAATGCTGCAGGGTTTAGCACTGCAAAGCAGTGAGACCATTCTGGAAGTTGGCACAGGCAGTGGGTATTTTACTGCACTGTTATCTCAGTTGGCACATAAAGTGCATACGGTTGAACTCTACCCTGAACTCTCTGGCCTGGCACAGCACCAGTGCCAACAACACGGTTTTTATAATATTGAGTATCATGTTGGTGATGCTGCCAACGGCTATGCTGATGCCGGTTTAGTTGATGTGATTGTATTGACCGGTAGTCTGCCGTTTTTGCCCAAAACCTTCCAGGAACAGCTCAAACCAGGCGGGCGCATTATGGCGATTGTAGGTGATGCACCTTCAATGGAAGTGCTAACAGTGGCTCAAGACAAGCGCAACCAATGGGTGACTCAATCGCTTTTTGAAACCGTTGCCCCCGTACTCCAACATGCCATCCAACCAGAACGATTTGTTTTTTAAAAGGACCGATGATGCGTCGACTTACCATTAGCCTTGTTGCTGCCACACTAACTAGCTTGCTGACATCTGCCCACGCAGTAGACCTGCTGCAAGTTTACCGACAGGCACAACACAATGATATGACTTTTAAGGCTGCCAAAGAAACTTACCTGGCTGCCCAAGAAAACAATCCTATTGCACGTGGCACATTACTACCCCAGTTAGCCTTAGCTGCTGACACTACCTATAACCGTGTTAGCCCAGCCACCGGTGTGTCACGCTACAACACTAATGAATATACTTTCACGCTGACTCAACCAGTATTTAATCTGGCCGCGTGGTATGCCTATAGCCAAGTCAAAATCAATACTAAACAAGCCGCCGTTACCTATGCTCAAGCACAACAAACACTGATTCAAAATGTCGCCAATGCCTATTTCCAGGTGCTAGAAGATCAAGACAAGCTACGCTACGCTATCAAAAATGAGGAGTCTCTCAAACAGCAGATGACCCAAACTCAAGAGCAGTTTAAAGTTGGTTTAAAAGCTTATACTGATGTGCAATCGGTCCGCGCCAGTTATGAGTCAGCCGTAGCTTCACGTGTAGCAGCAGAAAATCAACGTTGAT
>JANQIS010000163.1 GCA_028282045.1 Gammaproteobacteria bacterium | reverse complement strand
CGAATAGAGCCGTCACTGTACTGGGTTGCTTGTGTGGCAGTGGTCGTATAGCTTGGTTTACCCTGTTGATTAATCTGTGTCAGACGCAGACTGGTTGCTTGTCCTGTCTGCACAACAAGATTGCCATCTGTCTCAGGGAGCTGACTATTTTTAATAGCGAGCCAACCGCTGGCAAACATCCCTAGCACCAATAACCCTGTAGTCAATGCGGTTTGCAGTTGGATCATTTTAACCTAAACATGCTTGCTATGTTGCGACGATAATCACCCCAAAGTGGCTGCAGGTCAAGGCCGGTGTTTAAAGTGGTGCTGTTTTTAGAGCGAGGGTCAAGTGACATGATGATATACTCAGATAAGCCCACCGTGCTGGTGAAACTGTGTAATGATATCGGGTAGCTTGCCTTGGACTTCAAGTATTAGATCACATACTTCTCGCACTGCGCCATAGCCACCAGGGTTTTGTGTGATGTAATCGGCATATTCCATTAAAGCCGTATTCGCGTTGGCCACAGCAATACCCAGGCCGACCCGATCAATAATCGCCAGGTCAGGTAAATCATCACCCATATACGCACACTGTTGAGCAGTGACACCCCAGCGATCCATCAGTTTTTGCCAGGCATCGAGCTTGTTATGCTGTTTTTGTATAATGTGTTCAATACCTAATTCAGTTAGACGAAAGGTGATGCTGGGGTGTTGTCTGGCAGTGATGATACCCACCTCAATGCCACAACGCATGAGTAATTTTAGTCCTTGGCCGTCTTGTACGAAAAAATTTTTAAAGGCTTCTCCCTCGCTGCTATAAAATAATGCACCGGTCGTTAATACACCGTCGACATCAAGTATCAAAGCACGTATTTGCGTTGCTTTTTCGCCTAACTCTGGATCAAATGACACAGTCTAATCTCCTTGTTTATTGCTATTATGCCACACCGGCTTGTAATAGATGATGCATGTGAATAATACCTTGGGGGTGTTGTTGTTCATCAATGACAACCAGTGAAGTGATTCTATATTGTTCCATTATCTCTAGTGCTTCGATTGCCGCCTGAGATGCTTGCATTGTTTTGGGGGTTTGGGTCATGATTGAGTCGATTTGTGTGGTATTGAGCGCCATGCCACGCTCGAAAGTACGACGTAAATCACCATCAGTAAAGATGCCGCGCAGTATACCGTTGGCATCAACAATCGTTGTGACACCGAGTTTCTTCTCGGTCATTTCAATAATAGTTTCTTTTAATGAGGCAGTAGTTGATACACGGGGTAGGGCATTGCCATAGGACATAAGATCACCAATAGTCAGCAATAGGCGTTTACCTAGTGCGCCACCAGGATGAGAGAAAGCAAACTGTTCGGCAGTGAACCCTTTGGCTTCCAGTAGGGCAATAGCTAAGGCATCTCCCATAGCCAGTGTGGCGGTAGTGCTGGCAGTGGGCGCCAACCCTAGTGGACAAGCTTCTCGCTCAATGCCGACATTAAGGTTAATATCAGATGCAAGCGCTAACTCTGAAGCTGGTTTGCCACAAAAGCTGATCAACGTTGCCTCAAGCCGTTTGATTAATGGCAATAAAGCAATGACTTCGGCTGTAGTACCCGAATAAGAGATAGCAATAACTACATCCTCTGAGGTGATCATGC
>JANQIS010000152.1 GCA_028282045.1 Gammaproteobacteria bacterium | reverse complement strand
ATCGCCACTCGTTATGCAAAAAATGCCAATTCGTTCCTTGCGGCAGTACAATTTAGGGCCATGATGATGTGGTGTATAATTTGACGACACCCTCTAGAGATGGATGCATAGCAAATTTGTTTTTTAAACATTGTTTATTATGTTGTTGCGCAGAAGACAAAAACTCAGGGGAGAGTCTTGTGATTTGTTCGGGTGCATATCGTTTAATATTATAGCCTTTCCCAAATGCAAGGCTATCGACATAACATCCTTCTTTACTACTTTGTGTAGTGCTATGTGGCATATTAAGTGGAATGGAGTTGTGAAACCTCTGTAAGTTTCTTGCATCAAGCGGGGTACCATTCTGCTCTGATGGCCATGCATCTACATGATGAACTATACCTCCTTCTGTAATTTGGGCATGGTCGCTTTTACTGATGGTATTTGAAACAATTACATGGCTACAGTGTGTGGGTATCAAATTATCTTGGGTGTCTATATTATCAACTAAGGTTTTCGCAGCATGAGCCATGTAATTATCCAAACATACATCCACCGCAGTAATAAATTCCGCACCTGAAGCGGTAGTACAGCGTATCAGTGGGTAATTGGAAATAACACTTGAGTCTTCTGTGCCTGTAAATGCCTTTGGCTTAAAGTTTAATAGTTCTTGATTATGCTTGGTCGATGTTAATTGGCTTGGGTCTTGTCTGACCGGATTTTGATTAAAAGCGCGGGACGTGTCGCTAGCTGGATCGACATGAGAAACAGTATTTTTTGCAAAGGCATTAATTTCTGGTTGAGGCCCTGTTTGTACATGTATGGTAGAATTCAATAAAGCACCACTGGTATGTTCTAGGTGAAAGCTACCTAGTATCATATGTATGTCTTGAGGCAATTGTGCCGCCATAGCCTCAATGTTTTGGATTAAGGTTGAATATTCCTCTTGCGAGAGAGGTGGGTTGGTATAGAAAAAGAACTCTGGTGTGGCAATGCGAGTCACATAGTCACCCGCGCCCTGAGTATGATTGGCAACAGCAAAATCGGCTAATCGCCTGATTTCCGCTGTCATACGAGCGATGCGATCTTCTTGTGATTGACTAGTGCTTTGCTGTTGAGGTTGGTTAAACTCGCCATTAATAGATGGATCTGCGGGATAGACAATCAAATCATTGATAGTGATGGGCCTATTTATTTTATCATTGTGCCGCCTCATTTTTTGTTTCAGAGCACTTGCTTGTTTATAATCGCTATCTTTCATAGAAAAGAAATTTTGAAAAATATATTTATCCTTTCAAAAATTCCTTAAATAAATTTTTTAACTTGTTAAAATAAGCTATTAAATTGTTTTATTTTGTTATAAATTTGATGATTTAGAGATAACCACTTATCCAGCGCATGAAACATGCTGATAAAAACAGGCTACTGCGCACTCGCATAAAGCATGGGGCGGTATAAAGCCCTTAACCGAATTATTAAATATCAACGCCATGGTGACTAAAAATCAGTTATATTCGCTACAAATACATTGACGTGGTCCAAACATGTAGCAGCGCAGTTCTTCGCTAAACTCAAAAAATTTAAGTAATGTTTTAAATGTATTTTTGATCATAATCAAACCTTTGCCTGCCTGAAGAGGTTCTTATTTATATTAAGAGTCAACGAAAATGGTGCCGAGCATCTGTGGCCATGCTATAGTTTTGTGCTTTGCTCGTTAGAAAATTGTTATGTTATTGTTGGAGCGCTTATTTTCTTTATCTGAGCACCATACTTCAGTGCGTACTGAAATATTGGCAGGGCTGACCACCTTCGTCACCATAGCCTATATCATTGTGGTGGGGCCAACCATGCTGCACCAGATGGGGATTCCTTACAATATGGCGTTTGTTGGTGTGATTGCTTTGGTGTTAATTGGCTGTAGCGCAACTGCTTTTATTGCCAATTTACCCTTTGCGCTGGCACCAGGTTTGGGGCTGTTGACCTATGCCAATTATGTGGTGGTGCAGCAATTACATTATTCTTGGCAGGCCACATTGGGAGTGGTGGTGTTAACTGGTGGATTGTTTTTTTTACTGGCAGTGTTAGGGCTGCGGCGTATGGTGATCAATGCTATCCCTATGTCGGTAGGTTATGCTATTGCTGCAGGGATCGGTTTTTTCATTGGCTTTATTGCATTACGTAATCTTAATATCGTCGTGAGCAATAGTCACTCTTTAATCACTCTAGGGCCTATTAATCGCTGGTCAGTGTTGTTATTTTTAGTAGGATTTGTGTTGATTGGTGCACTGGATCAGCGCAGAGTCCCGGGCGCGATTTTAATTGGCATGTTGATCATTTCCCTGGTGGCCTGGTTCAGTGGGCTTCAACCAATTACTTCTATCGTTGCTATACCCCATATTCCTGAACATTTATGGGGTAGCTTGGAATTTAAACCTTGGTTTCATTGGTCGGCTATGCCGGTGGTGTTTACCTTTTTATTGGTCGCGTTATTTGATAGTACCGGCACTATTATTGGCTTATCTAAAATGTTGCCGCAGGATAATCCCAGGCAATTAGATCGTCAGGTACAACGTGCTTTGCTGGCAGAGAGCCTGGTGACGGGTATTTCCGGCTTGGTCGGTGCTACTACGGCGTCACCTTTCATAGAGTCCTCTAGTGGTATTAAAGCGGGTGGACGTACCGGATTGACTGCACTGACAGTGGCAGGGTTATTTTTGTTGCTGATATTTTTTTCACCATTGGCCAAAGCGATTCCACCGCAAGCCACTTCAGCAGCGTTGTTTTATGTGGCTTGTATTATGACTCAGCCGATTGCCCATATTAAATAGCAAGACGTGACAGAATATTTACCGGCAGTAATTACTTTAATCACCATTCCTCTGACATTTTCTATTGCTAATGGCGTGGGTATTGGATTGATTTGTTATGTGTTGCTTAAGTTGATGACCTGGCGTTGGCGCGACTGTCATTCATTCTTATGGGCTTTGTTTTTGTGCTTTGTGGTTTATTTCGCGCTTGGGTAGGCTTTCTGATACACTGCGTCCAAAGTTGCTTTTATAGGTCAAAGCTTCAATGTCGCTTTCGAGCATGACAGCATTTTCCCGTTTGGATTATCGTGCCGGTTGGGGGGTGTTGCACTGGGAATTGCGTTCGGTAAATCATCGTTATTTGGATGTCAGCTTTAAGACCGGTGAGGCGCTACGTTATCTTGAACACATGGTGCGTGAGCGGATTAAGCAACAATTAGGGCGTGGCAAAGTCGATGTTTTGTTGCAACATCAATTCACCCAACAGGTAGCCCACAATATAGTCATTGATCACAATCTGGTTGGTGCGCTGTTAAATGCGCAAGCGCAAGTCAACCATCAGTTTGCTGTTTCAGGCAGTTTTGATGCGGTACAGTTGTTGAGGTGGCCTGGTGTGGTGCAAGAGATATCACATGATGTTGAGCAACTGGAAACAGAAATACTGCAGAGCCTGGATAAGGCATTAAGTCAGTTATTGGCCATGCGCCATACAGAAGGTGAGGCAATCAAGCGAGTATTATTAGAACGTATTGAACAGATTGAAGCTATCGTTGCTTCAGTACAAACTTATCTACCGTCAATACAAGCAGCGCAGCGTGATAAACTTAAGCAACGCATGGATGAGGCGGGTGTTCAGTATGATGCTGAGCGTTTAGAACAAGAGCTGGTGTTATGGGCGCAAAAGATCGATGTGTTTGAAGAATTAGACCGCTTATTGATTCACTGTACTAGCGTGCGTGAGATTTTGACGCAAGGCGGTGTAGTGGGACGGCGCCTGGATTTTGTGGTGCAAGAGTTGCATCGTGAGGCCAATACGCTAGGATCTAAATCGGTTGACAGCAAAACAACGCAGGCAGCGGTTGATTTGAAAGTGTTAATCGAGCAACTGCGCGAGCAAGTACAGAACATAGAGTAATATTAATGCAGACAATGCCCGGTTTAATCTACATTGTCTCAGCGCCTTCTGGTGCTGGGAAGACTTCCCTGGTGAAGGCAGTGTTGCAGCAAGATTCCAGTCTTGAAGTATCTATCTCCCACACCACGCGCATGAGACGGTCTGATGAGCAACATGGCCG
>JANQIS010000114.1 GCA_028282045.1 Gammaproteobacteria bacterium | reverse complement strand
AATTGCCTGTTGCACGGCCCCATTGATAGGTTGATCTACGTCCACCAAGGTATAGGCAATGTCATTTTTGGAACGGTTAATCAAATCCGCCACATTCATACCCTCGTTTGCTAAAAGAGAAGAGATTTGCGCCACCATATTGGGTATATTCTGATTGACTATCGCTAAACGATAAGTATCCGGGTATTTAGGCATTTGAATACTGGGGAAATTGACTGAATGGCTAATATGCCCCAGCTCTAGATAATCTCGTACATTCTTAGCAACCATTACCGCACAACGGGTTTCTGATTCAGCAGTAGATGCTCCCAAATGCGGCAGCATAATAACACGAGAATTTGCTTTAAAAAGAAGATCCGGAAAGTCACATACATACGATCCTAGCTGACCGTTGTCCAATGCTGCCAACACGGCCTGATTGTCGACAATTTCTCCGCGAGAGAAATTGAGCAACACACTGTTCTTATGCATATGGTGTAATAAATCTGCGTTAACCAGATGTTGAGTGTGCTGGTTAAGTGGCACATGTAAGCTGATAAAGTCAGCATTGGCAACCAACTGTTCAATATTAGCTGCCTCTTCAATGCTCGAGGATAATTTCCAGGCTTGTTTTACCGTTAGCTGGAGATCAAATCCAATCACATTCATCCCAAGCGATTTAGCCATATTAGCCACCAGCACACCAATATTACCCAGACCAATCACACCTAAGGTTTTGCCTGTCAGCTCAATGCCGACAAACTGTTTTTTCATCGCCTCTATTTGTTTGTTTAAGTCAGCGCCTGCTGTTACAAGAAATTCACTCACATGGGCCCACGCCTTACACACGTTACGTGAAGTGATCAACATTGCGCTCAGAACCAGTTCTTTTACTGCGTTCGCATTAGCACCTGGTGCATTGAGCACCGGAACACCCATCTGGGTCAATCGTTCAATAGGAATATTATTGACTCCTGTGCCGGCTCGTCCTACTACCTGCAGTGATGGGCCAAAGGCCATATCATGCATCTTGGCAGAGCGCACTAGCACAGCATCAGGGTCACTGACGTCAGTTGCAACGGTGTACTGTTCCTGCGGAAAAACAGCCACTCCCGACTGCGCGATATTATTCAAAAGTTGTATTTGTTTCATCTGGTTCTCTTTAAGACTTACTGTGTTGCTGTTCAAACTGTTGCATAAACTGTATCAACCGCTCAACACCCTCTAATGTCATAGCATTGTACAAACTGGCACGTATCCCACCGACTGAACGATGGCCCTCTAGTGTGGACAGACCGGCTGTTTTGGCCTGGATGGCAAATAGCGTATCCAGCTCAGCAGTCGGCAGATGAAACGGTACATTCATTATTGAGCGCACCGTGGTATCAACTTTATTGTGATAGAAGTCAGAGGCATCAATATAAGCATATAGCTTGTCTGCTTTATTGCGGTTGTGCGCAGCCATAGCCTCCAGGCCGCCGTAACTTTGAATCCACTCAAATACCAAACCTGACACATACCAGCTAAAGCATGGAGGTGTATTGACACAACAATTAGCGGCGATTTGTTTTTGATAATCAAATATTGACGGCGTACCGTGCTGTGATGTTTTCAGTAAATCATCACGCACAATAACAATAGTGACGCCTGAGATACCCAAATTCTTTTGTGCGCAAGCATAGATTAAACCAAACTGTGATACATCAATCGGCTGTGACAACAAGTCAGATGACATATCCACAACCAATGGCAAATTGTGCTTGGCCGGGGGTGAAGGAAAGGCAATACCGTTAATGGTTTCATTAGAGGTATAATGCAAATACGCAGCATCCTGTGGCAGGGTATCAAAGGCAAAATCGGCGATAGTCTGTAGGCCGTTACGTTCTGTTAACATCGAAATTGCATGAACATGGGTATAGGCTTGAGCTTCTGCTGAGGCTTTTTGGGACCATAATCCAGTTTCCAGGTAAACTGCTGAGCCTTCTTGTGTGGCTAAATTCATCGGGATTGCAGCAAATTGGCCTGTGGCACCCCCCGCTAAAAACAGCACATGATAGTGATCAGGAATTAACAGTAAGTCTCGTAATGCCTGCTCAGAGCGTTTGGCAATGGATTGGAACTCAACGCCACGATGGCTCAATTCCATTGCTGACATGCCAGTACCTTGCCAATTTAATAGATCCCTTTGTATGGTTTCGAGCACATCCAGTAGTAAGGTCGCCGGACCTGCACTGAAATTCATTACCCGCCTGGCAAGGCAAACTTCATCATCTGTCATTAACATGTACCCCTCCTTTGCAAATTAATTGATAACCCTTGTGGTAATACATCTGATCCTGTGTTGTAAGCAAGCTGACTTCTTCTGGTAATAATGCCAAAGGTAATAAACCCAGCATAGAGTCATCCGTCAAATAAAACTGACTACTGTTGTGTAATTCAGGTCGAAAATAATGCCCGCCAAATCCAACAAAACGTGCAACCACCCCTTGAGAGATCTGATCATTTGCCCCATCTCCAACATGTAGAATTGATTGATGTTGCTGCTGTAATTGGGCGATAATGCGCAGCTTGCCCGTATTTTCTACCAGCGGTGACGCTCGGTCATAGTCCACATACGCTCCTGCTGAATCGAACCTCAGGTCAACAGCAAACACGCAGTGCTCCGGAAGATTTAACCAGGTGGCAAAATTTACTACCGCCGGATTCATTCCCGCAGAGAGCGCATACACAGTTTTGTTTAGTTGTTGCAATAATCGAATAACGTCTACTACGTTGGGCGTGACCTGTTGTCGATAGCGTTGAGTCAGTGCTTCCACTTGCCTGCGTGTTGGCCGAATCAGATCTAGCCGTTGTTGATATAAACTTTGACTCAATGCTCCGGTGCTCATTGCATGCTCAGTCAGTGCTGCCACACGATCGCCAACACCATTCATGCGTGCCAACTCGTCAACTCCCTCGATTGCACTTAATGTGCCGTCACAGTCAAATATAATAGCGTCAAATGACTGCGTGGGGATGCAGGACGTATCAATGCTCACCGGTAAATATTCAGCTAAAAACAATAGGCTGAAATCTTACTATAAAAACTTTTTTTAGGCTATTCGGGGTTTTGTTTCTTTACTAACCGATGGCTTTTGCTAAGCGAATCTCAGGCGTAACGATCATGCTCAGGCATGCTCGTACTAGTCATTTGGTTTGTTTTTGAGTTTTTAAACAACCTCTATATGCTATAATGCGCCGTAACATTGAGCGTGGAAGAGAATGAATGAGTTGGTTAGGTCGTATTTTACCAGAGCGCATCCGCACTGAGGTTGCCCCCAAAAAAAATAAAAAAACCGGTGTGCCGGAGGGGGTATGGGACAAGTGCCCACAATGTAATGCCATGTTGTATCGTCCTGAATTGGAAACTAACCTGATGGTGTGCCCGCAGTGCGATCATCATATGCGTATCAGTGCCCGTCAGCGTGTGGCATTTTTTTTAGACCCTGAAGGCCAGCAGGAAATCGGTGCTGATATAAAGCCTATTGACATACTCAAGTTTAAAGACACTAAAGCCTATAAGGATCGTCTGCAAGCAGCACAAAAGAAAACCGGTGAAAGTGATGCCTTGATTACTGTTGAAGGTACGGTGGAGCAGTTGCCCGTGGTGGTTAGTGCATTTGAATTCAGTTTTTTAGGCGGTTCGATGGGTTCTGTAGTCGGTGAGCGATTTGTCCGCGCGGTCAACCAAGCGCTACAAACACACAAGCCATTGATTTGTTTTACTGCCAGTGGTGGTGCGCGTATGCAAGAATCGTTGTTCTCATTAATGCAGATGACGCGTGTTAGTGCGGCCTTGGCCAAGCTTAAGGCTGCGGGTCTGCCCTACATTGTTGTGCTCACTGACCCTACCACCGGCGGGGTATCTGCCAGCCTGGCGATGCTGGGTGATTTGCATTTGGCCGAACCTAAAGCGCTGATTGGCTTTGCCGGGCCACGCGTGATAGAGCAGACAGTGCGCGAGACTTTGCCGGAAGGCTTCCAGCGTAGTGAGTTTTTGGTAGAAAAAGGGATGGTGGACATGATTGTTGAGCGTCATGACATCCGTCCCACTGTAGCGCGTTTGCTGCGTAAATTAATGAAGATGCCGCAGAATGTGGCATAGGGCAAATAAGCATGAAAACCTTGCACGAATGGCTTGATTACATTGCTACAGTTCATCCGGCAACCATGGAACTTGGCTTGGAGCGGGTGGGTCGTGTGGCAGAAAAACTAAATCTACTGCCACCTGCTTACTCAGTGATTACAATTGCCGGCACTAATGGCAAAGGCACCACCGCAGCCTTGTTAGAATTAGCTTATCGTGATGCCGGTTATCAGACCGCCTTGTTTACCTCACCACACTTACTGCGTTTTAACGAGCGTATTATGGTTTATGGCAAGATGGCCCAAGACCGCGATATTATGGATGCGTTGGCAGTGGTCGATGCAACCCGTGGTGATGAGTCGTTAACTTTCTTTGAATTTACCGTACTGGCAGCGTTATTGATATTTCGTGATTTGCCGTTGGATGTCGTGATTTTGGAAGTGGGTCTGGGGGGGCGTTTGGATGCGGTCAATGTGATTGACCCTGATGTTGCGGTAATCACCACTATCGATTTGGATCATACCGATGTGTTGGGTGAGGATCGTGAAGCGATTGGTTATGAGAAAGCGGGTATTTTCAGGCCGCTCAAGCCAGCAATTTGCGGTGATTTGAATTGCCCCGAATCAATACAAGAGCATGCACAACAGATTGGTGCACCTTTATATTGCCAGGGGATTGATTATGCTGTTGAGGTTCACCAGGATGAGTGGTCATGGAAATCAGCATTGTACGATTATCATCATCTACCCATGCCTCACATTCCCCTGCAAAATGCGTCAACTGCGCTGATGGTGCTCAACGCCATGCGTGATGAACGGCCAGTGAATATTGAGCACTTCAAACAAGCCCTCACGGAGCTATATGTGCCAGGGCGTTTTCAAGTGATTGATCAGCATTGCCCAGTGATTCTTGATGTGGCGCATAATGTTGAAGCTGCCATGATGCTCGCTGACAATTTAAATCAGACCCCCTGTAGAGGCAAGACCTTTGCAGTATTCTCTTCACTGCGTGACAAAGATACTGCTGGTATGGTGGCGGTATTAAAATCAATGTTTGACTATTGGTTTGTTGCCCCATTATCGGTAGAGCGTGCCCAACCATTAGAGGTTTTAGAAGGGCATTGCCATGATCTGCCGGTTAATTTTTACCATAGTATCCGTGAAGCCTATCGTGCTGCTATGCTGGTAGCCACCCCGCAAGACCGCGTAGTTGTGTGTGGTTCTTTCTATGTGTTAGCCGATGTGCTACAAGAAATGCAGGCAGAGTGTGATGCAAATTAAATTATTTCACCTCGGTTCGATAGCAATAGTATTATTATTTATAGCGATGAGTCAGTGTTGGGCAAGTGACAACTTGGCTTTTCCTGTCGAACCCGCCGTGCCGACAGCGCCAACCGTAGCACGTATTAATATCGATGCGCAGCCAATTTTTAAAAGTCATCGACAAATCTTGCCGCAAGCTTGGGTGTTACATGTTACTACGCCGGGAAATGCTGCCTTGGTCAAACGTTTGCAGCAAGCCGGTTTTAGTGCATATTTAGGTGATGATGGTAAAATGCTGTATATTGGACCTAGTATTTCTCAACAGCGTTTATTGCAAGAGAGAAAACGGGTTAAACAACAATTTAAACTGTCTTCTACAGTGGAAGACTATCAAATCACCTGGCCAACACAGAGGAAGCGCTAATGTCATCAGGGACAATTGATTTAATTTTTATCTGCATTATGGGACTGTCCGTTTTATGGGGGTTGAAAGAAGGCTTGTTGCTGGCTGCCTACTCGATTGTGGTGTGGGCATTGCATTTATTTTTAGTGGTGGAATATACCCCCGATGTGGCAGCTTATATTACACAACGGTTTCCCGCCATGCAAAGCTTAAGTTATTGGGCGGCGATTATTGCCATTACGGTTGCGGTGATGGTGGTAGGTGGTGCCATTAAAGTCGTACTGGCTATTTTGACTTGGCTTAAAGGTAAAAGCGGTATGAGCCGTATTTTAGGCGGAGTGATCGGATTGTTTCGTGGTATTGTCATTGTGTTGATTATTATGGTGGCGGTTTCCACACGTGGTTGGGCAAATAGTCCCGCTTGGCAGGGCTCAATCATCGTCAATATGCTCAAACCTTATCAATATCAGGTTTATCAGATATGGGAAGACCACGTCGCTCTAGTCGGTCAGGCAAATAGTGGCGGTGGTGTAGGTAACGTGTATGAATAAAGTGGCGTTAGATACGACGTTACAAGAAATTAATAGTTTTTTAGGTGTTACCACACCGCAGGCATGGATTGATCAGGCCTTAGAACAACAGGATTTATTGCTGATTGATCATGCTAACTGTGAAAAAAAGGCGGCTGCTACCGCACTGTCAATGATGTATCGTTATTTGGAGCACGCTGATTTGCTCCAACACCTTTCCAGGCTGGCGCGCGAAGAGCTGCGCCACTTTGAGCAAGTGTTGGCTATTATGCAGCAGCGCAATATTACCTACCGTATTGTAACTGCCTCGCGCTATGCTGAGACCTTACGTAAAGCCGTGCGTACTCATGAACCGGCCAAGTTGATTGACACCCTGATTGTCGGGGCTATTATTGAAGCACGTTCTTG
>JANQIS010000102.1 GCA_028282045.1 Gammaproteobacteria bacterium | reverse complement strand
ATTAGAACATGTTATGATCAAATACTGCTCTGGCGTGGGTGAGGCCGGAGGCATTATCTTTCCGGATACCCTCTAAGCGGAAAGGTATTGACATGATCCACTATCACAAAACTCCTTATTTTATTGGTTTAGCCGTCGGCCTATATAAAGGTCCAGATAGCGTTGAGATAACCCTTTAAACAGTGTCTGGCTAATCTCCGCGGTTGCCAATGCTGGATCAGATCCCATTTTGCCACCCACTATGCATCGTGCACAGGCCCAATATACCTGCTACAATACGCCCAAGGTTTAAGCTCTGCAACTTTCATGCCGTTGATGTCATCTCTGTCTGTTAATATTCAGCACTGTTTAATTGCGGCAGTATTGTGTGTGGCCACACCGACTTATGCTGCTGACTTGCTGCAAATTTATGATCAGGCGCTGCATAGTGCACCCTCTTTAAAATCGGACCATGCTACCAGTCAGGCAGGAGAGGAAGCCTTTCCCATTAGCTTAGGTAGCCTGTTGCCGCAATTGAGTGTCTCGGCTGATGCTACGGCAGCAGCGTTGCGTAGTGGGGTTGCCAATGCCAATTATACTGCAACAGGGTATGTTGCCACGTTAACACAAACGGTATTTGATGCTAATCAATTTTCCAATGTCGGTGCCGGCGCCCATAATGCTGATGCGGCGCAAGATACCTTCAAGTATCAACAACAACAATTTGTACTGGATGTTGCCAAGCGCTATTTTGCTGTATTGGAAGCTGAAGATAATGTGACTTTCTCTCAGGCTAAGGCAGAGTTTTTGCTACGTACTTTAGATCAAACCCGTGAGAAGCTTAATGTTGGTCTGGCGACGCAAACCGACTATTTACTGGCGTTAGCTAATTATGACCAGGCGGTTTCTGAAGTGATTGCTAATCGCAACACGTTAGCAAATTCACGTGAGTCATTGCGAGAAATAACCGGCACAGTTGCACCGCCATTAGCCAGCTTAAAAAGTGGGTTTCCTTTTGAAGCGCCCAAACCGGCTGATATGGATTATTGGGTAAAACAGGCTTTGCAACATAACTACCAGCTACTGGCAGCGCGTGAGACCGCCGATGGTAATCTGTATTCTGCTTATGCCGCAGTGGGTAATCAATTACCTAAAGTCAGTCTGCAAGCGACCTACACCTACAATGATTACAGTGTGAATGTGCCCGCGGTGGTATCGACAAGCCAACGCAGCAAAGATTTGGCCGTGGGGCTAAACTTAACGTGGAATATTTTCTCTGGTGGCGCACAATTTGCTACTTCAGTGCAGGCAGCGCATACTTATGCCTCTTCTGATGCCACGGCCCAGAACACGTATCGTGATGTCGAGCGCCAGACACGTTCCGATTACCGTGGCGTATTAGCGCAGATTGCTCAGGTCAGAGCATTGCAACAATCAGTGATTTCAGCCAAAGCGTCGGTGGCACAGTTTGAAGCTCAGTATCGTGTTGGCACCTCAACCATCGTCGGTGTGTTGAATCAGTTACAACGCTTGTTCCAATTCAAGCAACAATTGGCTCAGGCTCAATATCAATACATCTTATCAGTGCTCTCACTCAAACTTGATGCGGGCACACTCAGCCGCCATGATCTGCTAACACTGAACAACTGGCTGCAAATACAGACACAAGCAAAATCTTAAGAGGGTGCTATGACAATACCTGACTGGTTATCGCAACCTTGCCCTTATGTTCAGGCAGGATCTCAGGCGACCATCATTAACGTATTGAGCCTTAAAGAGGCAGATGGTTGGTTAGAGCAACAAACCTCAGCAACGCGTGCCTGGCTCCAAGCTACAGGTTTTGATGGTAAGGCTGGACAGTACGGTTTATTACCTGGCGAACAAGGTATTGACAGTGCGGTGGTGGTGATAGATGAGCCTCTGTGGAGCTTAGCACCATTGGTGGGCGAATTACCGCAGGGTACTTATCAAATACAACTAAGTGAGGCGTGTGATATTGCCATGATGCCCTATCTGGCGCTGGGTTGGGGGTTGGCGCAATATCAGTTCAACCGTTATAAACCAACTGATACGGGTCTTAGATATCTGCTGTGTCAAGATCCTGAGGTGATCATGCAGTGGCAGGCAATTTGCCTGGTGCGTGACTTGATCAATACGCCGGCAGAACACATGAATCCACAAAATCTGGCTGATGTCGCGCAGCAGGTGGCTGATCGTTACGCGGCACGGCATCGGGTTGTTGAAGGCGAAGCGCTGTTAAGAGAGAATTTTCCGCTAACTCATGCAGTAGGGCGTGCCGGTAGTGTGGCGCCACGGTTGATTGAGATTAACTGGGGCGATAAAAGTCACCCTAAGCTTGCCCTGGTTGGTAAAGGCGTGTGTTTTGATAGCGGTGGTTTGGATTTAAAAACCTCTAGCGGCATGTTGTTGATGAAAAAAGATATGGGGGGTGCAGCACACGTATTGGGGTTGGCGGCGTTGATTATGCAAACCAAGCTGCCGGTACAATTGCAAGTATTGATCCCCGCAGTTGAGAATAATGTGGCGGCTAATAGCTTTCGACCGGGTGATGTATTTAAAACTCGCCAGGGGTTATACGTTGAAATTGGCAATACTGATGCTGAAGGGCGCTTAGTCTTGTCCGATGCACTCACTTACGCTTCAGAAGATAAACCTGATTTGATTATTGATTTTGCTACCTTAACCGGTGCTGCACGCGTAGCGCTGGGTGCTGAGTTACCCGCACTGTTTAGTAATGATTTAAGCATGGGGCAGCACTGTGTCAACTTGAGCGTAACACACTACGACCCATTGTGGCTGATGCCGCTACATCAGCCTTATAAGCGTCAACTGAAAAGCGAGATGGCTGATCTGAATAATGCGCCGGGCGGGGGGTATGGTGGTGCCATCACTGCGGGTTTGTTCTTAGAGCATTTTGTTAATGAAATACCCTGGATGCATATCGATTTAATGGCGTATAACATTACTGCTCAGCCTGGACGTCCCAAAGGTGGAGAGGCTATGGGATTGCGCAGCATGTTTGCTTATTTACAACAACGCTATACACATTAGACCCGGATATTGATCATATTACCCAGGCTTGTGTTAGTGCCATAAGTAACAATATTCTTGATTATCAGCAAGGCGTTTATTATTAATAAACGTATAGCCATCAGGTCCGCTATGTGGATTGTCACAGTTGGTGTGTACCCAATGAATTCCCTTAATGCCTTTATCATTATACGTGCGACCACATAGCATTATATTGGTGCCCATTTTAATACTTTGCTGATAGGATTTGGGAATGCTTTCATCAGAGGCATCATAGTCACTGGCAAAAACATTATCCAGGTTGACCTGATATTTCTGTCCATGAACATCGTTAATAGTAAAATTAGTATGAGATAACTCAATGCCTTTTCTTTTATGGCCCTTTGCAAATACTGGGTTTGAGGATACAGTGGCGTTTAGAAAAGTTGCATGGCAGGCAGGCGGGTTTTGTAAAGAGCAACCTATACAACTTAAACATATAGTGAGCGCAGCAAAGCAACATAAGTATTTCATGGGGCACCTGCTCTTAGCCATCAGCATGACAGCACGATGTATTATCGGATTGAGCAAGCAATTTTGTCAACTTCACCAGGATACGCCCTAACCTGGATATTTACCGTGAAAATGCCCATACTACAGGCGAAAAAGTTTCCTGACAATTTAGCCAGTAATGTTTGTTTTTTTATTTGGCTTGTGTTTA
>JANQIS010000101.1 GCA_028282045.1 Gammaproteobacteria bacterium | reverse complement strand
TCATGAGAAAGCCCAGCAAAAGTTAAGCAATATGGCTAATCAATTAGCTAATATAACGTTTAAGCACAATCGTGGGCTAGAAGCAGCGGCTAAGGCATTGGGAGTGCCGGTGAATACTACCGGCTACGTAACGCAAGCTGGAGCACACACGGGCATCCTTGCCCATAAAAAGGTGATTAATACAGTATTCAACCCTGACGTGCTTGTGCAAGGGAATAACAGTGATCTGATCCAAATTTCTCCCGAAGAAGTTGTTGTGGTTCGGGCTGTTGATTATCAAAGTGCCAAGGTAAAACCACTAGCTCAAGTGCGCCCACAAATCATTACTGTGCTGGCCCAGCAAGATAGTACCAGGTTAGCAATGCATCAAGCTAATGAGCTAGTGCAGGTATTGCAACAAGATCCTGATGCTCATCATGGTGGTACTTGGCAATCGAAGCAATTAACCCGTAAAAGCAGCAATGTGGATAGCGCTTTACTAGCCAGTGTATTTACACATGGTATGCCTAAACAAGACAAACCACTTGTGTTTGCGGTGAAGCTCTCCGATGGTAATGCAGCAGTGGTGAAGTTGTTATCCGTATCAGTCAAGCAACCTTCTGCAGCAGACCAGCAAATTTATCAAAGTGCTTTGAGGCAATTATATGCTGTTACCTTACTTAATGACTTTGTTGCCACTGCAAAACATCAGGCAACCATACAATATACTAAAAATATCCAAATTAACTAGTTGATAGTGAAAATGCCTGGTAGGATAGTGTATTGATGCGTACATGTTTTTGGACTTATTGTCACCCACGCTGTTGGTTTGCATGGCTTTGTTATGTGTTATTAAAGCTGTTAAATTGCCTACCGTTACGTTGGCAATACACTCTGGGACGTGGTGTGGGTAGATTGCTCAAGGGGATTATTCCATCGCGGCGACATGTGGTGCGGCAAAACCTCAAACATTGCTTTGCTCAACTTAATGAGACACAGCGTGAAGCATTATTTCATCAGCACTATGATGATGTCGGTATCAGTTTATTTGAAACCAGTTTTGCCTGGAATGCTTCCAATTCACGTTTCAAACGCTTGATTCAGTACGAAGCCAAAGGATTAGAACACTTTGAAGCAGCGCTTAAAACCGGCAAGGGTATTTTGCTGCTAGGAGGCCATTTTTTACCAATGGAATTAGCTGGGCGTATCTTTCATAAGTACAGTGAGTTCAAAGTGGTGGCTCGTGTCCATCAGAGTATGGGCTTTGAACAGGTGATTAGCCATGGGCGTTTGCGCTATGTCAGCGGTATCATTGATCGTAATAACATGAGAGCAATGATACAGCATCTGCGCTCGGGTGGTGTATTGTGGTATGCTCCTGATCAGGATTTTGGTCAAAAGCGCTCTGTGTTTGTCGATTTTATGGGTGTGCCAACGGCGACATTGAAAGTAGTGGGTCGTTTGGCAGCCTTGGGTGAAGCTATCGTCTTGCCTTGTTTCTTTGCACGCCGCCCCCACACAGTAGGACATTTGTATGGTGAGATTCATCCGCCGCTTGAATCGTTTCCAAGTGACGATGAGATTACAGATATACAGCAATACAGTGATTATATGGGTGAGTTTATTCGACGCTTTCCTTCACAATACTTATGGTTGCATAAGCGTTTTAAAACTCGTCCTGAAGGCGAACCTTCATTTTATTGACTGCCGGCTTCTCTGATGACCTTGCGAATACTAAAAAGCAAAAATACCCCCGGTAAGCCAACAAAGCAAGAAATAAGGTAGAACCAGATCCAACCGACATGATCAACTAAGATTGCTGCTGGTGGCCCAAGGTATACGCGCCCAATGGAAGTCAATGCTGTTAGTAGCGCAAATTGTGCAGCACTATATTCCTGATCGCACAACGCCATAATCAAAGCTACAAAAGCAGTATTACCTAAACCGCCACAGAATTGTTCGATAAAAACAGTCGTGGCTAACGCATAAAAATGTGTCCCTACTAAGGCTAACCATACAAAAGCCAGATTAGAGATGACCTGCAAAATGCCGAAATAAAACAGCGATTTGAATAATGAAAAACGTGTCATTAACAGCCCACCGATAATCCCGCCAATAATACTGGAGACCATACCAAAGGCTTTATTCACCGTGCCAACGTCCGTCAGGCTAAAGTGCATACCACGTAATAAAAATGCGGTATTGAGCGTCAGAGCAAAGGCATCTGCGAACTTGTAGAGAATCATTACTAAAACAACACCAATACCAAGCTTAAGCCCATAACGTCTAAAGAATGCGATGAAAGGTAAGGTAACACGCTGTGACCAACTACCTTGGATTTCATGAATGGTATAGTCAGGCTCCTGAGTAAAACACGTTGTCAGGATACCTATAAACATTAATGCAGCCATAATAAGATAGGTGGTGTGCCAGCCAATGCGCTGTGCCATTACCATAGCAAGCGCACCTGAGACAATTACAGCAAAGCGATAACCAGTAATATAGGCAGCAGCAATCAGACCTCGTGTTTGCTGGTGGCTTACGTCGGCCATCCAACCATTAATAGAAATATCTTGTGAAGCAGATAAAAAAGCAACTAAACAGGCTAGCCAAAACAAAATATGCCCGTGCGAAGTGGGTGAGAAGATCGACATGACAGCAATACCAGCAATTAATGCCAACTGCGTGATAATGATCCAACCTCGCCGGCGTCCGAGCACTGGTGGAATAAAGCGGTCCATTAACGGTGCCCAGATAAACTTATAAATATAGGGTTGACCAATCAAAGTGACCGATCCAATAGCAATAAGTGAGACTCCGGAGGTAGTATACCATGCCTGTAATGTACCGGTGGTTAGTGCAAGAGGCAGGCCGGAGGCAAAACCCAATAAAGTACTGGTGATCACCAGCCTGGACCATAACAACTGCCATTGTATCTTCATCGTTTATCACTTGGTGTGAAAAATAGATTATTCCATAATAAATTATTTTTATTGGTTGTACACAGGTGGATTTACATCACACGACTAAATACCTTTAGGTTTAACCTGAATATCTTACTCATGGCATCTGAACTTCCGAAATAGTGTCATCTCTGCATTAAACGATACCCGATCAACTATATTATTTTATCTTGATCTGAAGCCGCTTTGGGGTGATTATCGACACCAAGATAGTCGAATATCTAGGTTGATATTATTACAGATAAACCAATAAGCTGATTATACTAGCGGTCTTACTAAAACCAACCAATCCTGAAAGGTTGTAAGTAAAACTCACGCAGATAAAATTGAGAGCTATTATAAGTATTTAACTAGATAATTATTGCAACTTCATCAAGCAAATACAGGTTTTTATTTTCAAAGATCATAAACCGCTTCACAATAGCTATACAGAGCGTAAGAGCGGTATTATACTTTACCAAACAGGCTCATATTATACTACACATCTTATCTCTAGAGCCAAAGTAAAACCACCAGCAATGAGGGGCAACACTATCACATATAACAGATGCCTACGATAATTACGCACAGCAAGAGCAGCATTATTTCTCATGCTAATCTGCTGGAAATTACAAAAAAAATATCGAAAATATGCTTGGCAAGTATATCAGGAATGTGTATAGTCGAGAGTGATTGGGGGCGAGTGTTGCATTACAAACACCTCCTGTTTGGGATAAATATATAAAAGACGAGGAGTCAGTTGTGCTCATACTAACGAGAAAAGTGGGTGAGACACTCATCATCGGAGATGACATTTCCATGACTGTTTTGGGAGTTAAAGGTAATCAAGTTCGAATCGGTATCAATGCACCACGTGATGTGGCAGTACACCGTGAAGAAATATACCGTCGTATCAAAGAGTCAGAAGGCAATCTTGTTGCAAAAGAACGCAATACTGCAAACAGTTAAACACGCAAGTTAGATTCACATTGACATTTAATTGAGTCTCGCTAAAATGTCACAGCTCTTGGTGTTGTGCTGGTGTAGCTACACTGCTCATCTTGATTTCCTGGAGAGGTGGCCGAGTGGCTGAAGGCGCTCCCCTGCTAAGGGAGTATGGGGGTAAAACCTCATCGAGGGTTCGAATCCCTCTCTCTCCGCCATTTTTCTGGGGTCCATTCCGAAGACAGGCTTTTCACCAAATGTGGGAGCAATTCACTTAACCGCACAATACACGCACTCTTAAGGCTCTTCACCAAATATGGTTATGGCTGATAACATGATACTTCACCATAACTTATCTTCAATATAATGTTACATAATGAGTATTAAAAATTTATTAACAAATTAGAGATATAGATTATAAGGCCTTACCGGTACAGGTTGTAATTAGGGTAGGAAGCCATACTAAAACAATTTGATTTTTTGGAAGCCTTCAATCATTTTCTGCAAAGAGTCTAAAATCAGCTATGCTAAAAGTGATTTGGAGGCAAGATTATGATTAAAAAGATTTTTATTGGGTTAATTTTGTTGATTATCATTGTGTTAGTGGGCATATACTTTTCACTGAACTACTGGATTAAACATGGTATTGAAACGATTGGCTCCAAAGTATTGAGTGTGCCAGTGACAGTGCAAAGTATTAATTTAAAGCCTTGGGATGGTGAGCTTACGATTGATGGCTTGCAGATCGGTAATCCACAGCCATTTAAAGGCGATTACTTAACTAAAATTGCCAGCATTCATGTTAAAGTAGATACCAGCACCTTGTTTTCAGACGAAATCATTGTAAATCATGTTGTGGTCGATAAACCGCATGTAGTATATCAAACTGGTTTTGGTGGCAGCAATTTAGGCCAATTGCAGGCTAATATTATGAAGCAACAAAAAACCAAGCCTAAGACCGGCACCGAACAAAGTTCAGGTGGGTCACAAAAGACTATTGTAATCAGTTTATTGAAGATCAATAATACTAAAGTAACCGGCAGCGCCTTGGGTGCTAAAGTGAACTTATCGGTACCTGCTATTGAAATGCAAAACGTTGGAAAAAAAGAGGGGGGTATGAGCTTTGCCCAGGTTTCAGCACTGATAATGAAAGTCTTGATCAATAATCTGGGCCAGTTAGGTTTAAGTGTGGTCACCGGGGCAATTGACACGGTTGGTGATGTGGCTAAAGGTGCTGCCAATACTGCTGTAGATACTGTTGGAAGCGTGTCAAAAGGTGTTGGTAAAGTTACCGGTGGTGCTGCCAAAGGAGTAGGTAATGCCATTGGCAACCTTTTTGGTAGCGGCTCAAACAACGATAATGATAAGTCAAAGTAACTTAAAGGATAATAATGAAGACACAATTACATGATGATGAGAAGGTGTTATTTGAAGGCAAACCACAACAGAGCGTCGCCTGGTATTGGGTGCTAAGTCGTTTGTGGCATGTGATCATATTGCTGGTAATTTTCTTTTTGATGGTTTATTTCAACCCGGGACAGCGCCAAGTTATGGAAAAAATGGAGCAAGGGCTCTTTCACCAGAGTCTTGCCTGGGGGCACATTTTACCGGTTATTATTATCGCCATTATTGTGGTTGGCTATTTTTGGTTTCGTAAAGTTAGCCAAGGTTATGATTATGTCATCACCGATCAGCGTTCTATTTTACACTATGGCTTTATTTCACTAAATCGTCGAGTAATCCCGCATAACCAAGTAGTTGATGTCAACATTCGGGCAACACTCTTTGAGCGTTTGTTTGGCTTAGGCTCTGTTTATATTGATGGTATTGGCACCATGGGCAGCCAGATGATGATGGGCTCACGACGTAGCGCCAATAATACAACACGTTTGGAAGGGTTGAAGTTAGAGCAATGTGAGCAAGTGATGGACCTGCTCAGTAAAGTAATTTCAACCAAGAAACATTAATGCATCTTACCGGTAAACGTATTTTGATTAGCAAGACTAACCAGATTGGTGATGTCACTTTTGCTTTGCCGTTAGCTTCTGCCATTAAGCAGGCTAGTCCTATAGCACAGATAATATTTTTGGGCCGTGAATATACCCGTGCCTTAATTGAGCATTACCGTGATGTGGATGAATTTGCTGATTGGGACAGCATAGCTCAACGTGATGATAAAGATGCATTGGCAGCACTGTGTGCGTTAAATATTGATATTATCCTGCATGTACAACCCAATAAACGCCTGGCGTATTTAGCCAAAAAAGCCAAAATTCCACTACGTATTGGCACCAGCACACGGTTATATCACTGGCTGACGTGTAACCGACGCGTTAAGATTAGCCGTAAGCACTCCCCGTTGCATGAAACACAACTAGATATGCAATATTTAAAAGCATTAGGTTTACCAGGTGAGTACACCTTGGCGCAAATCATAGCGCTACGGCAGTTCAAACCATTTAAACTGAGCAAGAATGTGAAGCAGTATCTTGCTGCAGATAAATTCAATTTAATTTTACACCCCAAAACACGTGGTGAGCACATTGAGTGGGCACCAGAGCACTTTGCCCAATTGATTGAACGACTACCCAAAGAACGCTTTCACATTATAATAACGGGTAGTGCCAAAGAGGGTAAGCAGGTACGTGATACAATGATCACACCATTTTCTCATGTGATGGATTTGTGCGGCGTGCTCACCCTTGCTCAACTGCAAACTTTAATTGCCCATGCCGATGGCTTGATTGCAGCCAGTACCGGACCGGTCCATTTAGCTGCTTCTTTTGGTATCCACACATTAGGTCTGTATGCTCCCATTAAACCATTTCATGCCGGACGCTGGGGCCCGGTTGGCAAACAAGCGCAAGTACTTTGTATTAATAAGGATTGCAACTGGTGTCGCGATGGTCGCCCTTGCCGCTGTATTAATAAAATCAGCGTAGACCGCGTCTACCACAGTGTAATGCAGTGGCTAGAAGACTCCTGAATGTCTCAGCCACTCGATGCGTGACTTGCTACAGGTTGAAAAACATTGATTTTACTGACCATCTCACCTACAATCTGTCAGCCTGTAGCTAACCAAATGATATGTGATTAGCTATATATTTGCGAGAGTGGTGGAATTGGTAGACACGCTGGATTTAGGTTCCAGTGCCGCAAGGTGTGAGAGTTCGAGTCTCTCCTCTCGTACCATCTTCTAAATGCATTCCTGAAAGTATATGGCTCATCCCCATTAACGGGTTATAGCGGGCATTCCTTATTCAAGGTAGATTCGCTACAATAATCAGTTGAAAATAAATATTTAATAAAGTCTCGAATGGACGTCGTTTCTCAACAGGCCCATCAGCTACTACTCGAATCTGCTCATATCAGCGCTGCTGATATTGATGTCATTTTTAGACAATGTTTACCGGCTGGTGTTGATTTTGCAGATATCTTTTTCCAGAAAGAAGTAAATGAAGCCTGGTCACTGGAAGACGGTATTGTCAAAACGGGGACCTATAACGATAGCACTGGTTTAGGAGCTCGCGTGATTGTTGGTGAAGAGATTGGCTTTGCCTATGCTGATTATGTGACCCTGCAGACTCTGAAAAAAGCTGTTAATACTGCCAGCAGCGCGGTGCGCAGTGGTGGTGGTAGTGTTGCGATAAGTCCGTTTGGCACATCACGTGTTAAGCGTTTGTATCAAACCGATGATCCGCTTGAAAGCATGGCATCCCAAGCTAAGGTAGCCTGGTTGAAAGAAGTCGATCAATATTGTCGTAAACAAGATAGTCGTATTAGTAAAGTAAACATATCATTATTTGCTTCACAGGAGATAGTCTTTGTGGTGGCAACGGATGGCACTTTTATTGGTGATATCCGCCCGATGGTAAGGATGAATATCTCTGTTATTGCAGATAATGGTGAAGTACGTGAGCAAGGTTACAGTGGCTTTGGCGGACGCTATGATTATGAACAATTATATAAGCAAGATTGGCGTGAACATGCCGATCAAGCAATCAGAACCGCTTTAT
>JANQIS010000090.1 GCA_028282045.1 Gammaproteobacteria bacterium | reverse complement strand
AGCTACTGATACATAAGATTCACCAGCCGTTTTCTGGAAAAACTCCCAGGTCTCTTGCGGGTCTTCCAGTTTCATACAAATCTTAATGTTGGTATTGGCACAAATAGAAGCAGCTTCTTCTTTGGAGGCTTTTTGGAAAGCCGGCAAATCCTGCCCGGCAAACACGACTGAAAAGCCCAATGAACGCGCCTGAGCCGGAACCACAGCAAAGCCTTTCACCGCATAGTAGCCATATTCATCCAACACGCACAGATAAGGGGTCTTTGAGTTAGTCGGCTTGGTCTCAATCACATCCTGGTATTCCCCTTCAATACCGCTACCCAAACCGCTAGCTAACATGGCCCGCAATGAAGCAATTGCTAATTTACCTAAGTTAGCCAATTCATCTGGAGATTTTTCCAGCGCCGGCAACAATACCACCAAAATACGGCGATTCAATACTACATCGTTAAAATCGACTTCAGCTAATTGCGTTCTGAGGATATGTGCATAAACATCTGCCAATGAACCAAAGATACGCGTCAACTGCATAGTGATATAACCGTGTTGCTCATACACTTTACCACTTTGCTTGCCTTTCTCACTCTTCTGATAACCAGGCAAGGTGGTGAGGTAATTTTCCAACGCGTCACGCACTTCAAAGGGGATGGGTTTGTCCATCACGGTAACATTATTATTCTGATCGACAACCTTGCGGTCATATAACAATTCTTCTAGCACATCTAGTGAGAAATAACGGCGAATTACGCCTGCTTCCAACAATAAATAACCATTATCACGCAACCAAACGAGTGGGCGCATAAAGGCTTCTGTAAAAGCAATAGCACGGCCTTTCCACATATCACCATCTGACCCACTACTTGGGCTGGATCCGCCACCGCCATCCATCAAGCTCACCACCAAGTTTGACAACATGCTCGAAGAACCAAGAGCAAATGGGTTCATGGTGTTCGACAATACTTTAGACTGTGGGCCGGTAATATCTTCCGCTCCAGTCATAAAGTTAATCACTAACAGGTCATCTTCACGGCCCATCATGCGTACCATAGCGAACACTTTGGCAAACAATGCATTATCACCTTTACCATCGACATAGATAAAACCACTGCCCTGGAGCAACGCATTAAAAGAAATCGACAGCAAACTTTCAGTTTTACCACTACCGGTAGAACCGAAGATCAACACGTGAGTACGCATGTCACTATTAGAAAACCATAGTTGTTCTTTGGTACTAATATCGTTGCCAAAAAAGTAAATGCCTTGAGCCTTACCGGGTTTGTTGGAACCAGGCTTGAGGTCATTTTTATCCAGACGGTTTGAAAATAGCGGTATCTTAAAGGGCAACTCTTTCATGGCGAAAAAGGAATACCAAAAGATCAGCAGTACTAAAATAAAAGAGACATCGGCAATAATTGGGAAAACCAACATCACTGCAGTCAGAGAGGATACAAACACAGTTGCACCGGTGCGACCTAAAATCAGGTCACGCACCTGTACCCAGAAGGGACGCAGGTCCCTAATGGTTTCAGAAGGCTTAAACTCCTGCTGTTTTGTTATACCACGAAACTTCTTCATCGTCTCTTACCAATATATTTCTTTGGGCCTACAATCATTTGCCGTAGCATACGAAATGATGCTGACAGCGGTATTTTGTAGTGATTCAACGCAGCTAAAATGCCTATCACTACCACGGCAATCATCACCGTGTAGAGATTAGGACGTAGCAATAACAGCAAAATGGCAAATGATGCCTTAGCATCAATCATGAAGAACTTCGGTGTCAGCGCTGAATCGCGCCAATGCACGTAAGTGTCATTCTTGGCCATGTTGTTTCTCCATCATTGCAAAGCGTTGAAATGCCCGCTCTGTAATAGCGCCTTGTTCAAATTTTTGTTTTGCATCCTGGTAAGCTGAACGCCCATGTTCATCCAACAAATGGCGCACCTGGCTTACCAACCGATCCGTTGGTGTGTCAAGCAAAATGTCACGCACCTGGGTGTTGATGACGATATACTCACGAATCGCACATCGCTTACCCTCAGGTGTTGCCACTAATGCCTGCCACACTATTACTTTAGTGGTCTCCAACAAGTCAAACATACGCGTGTCACGTTCTTCATGCGGGAAGATCGTTACCATGCGTCGCAGCGTATCCGCCACCCCATTAGCATGCACCGTGGTATACACAGGGTGTCCGGTTAATGCCGCATCAATCACAGCCTCAATGGTTTCTTTGTCCCTTGCTTCACCCACCAAAATCAATCCTGGTTTACGCCGTAACGCATTCCTCACTCCAGCAGCAAAGCTAGGCAAGTAACGCGGAATTTCCGTCTGACTCACTAATGACGTTGGCTTTTTCACTTTGTCATAAACATATTCAATCGGTGACTCATACGTCAAAATCTTTAAGTTGCTGTCTTCTTTCTGACAAAAGTCGGCAATAATAGAAGCCAGTAAAGTACTTTTACCCGACCCGGTCGCACCACTGACCGCGACAATACCTTGCGGGATCGTTAGTGCGTTAAGAATGTCGTCCTCAACACCCAAATCAGCCAACAACGGTGGTTCACTGGAGATGGTACGTAGCGTCACCTGAACGCCTTGATAGCCATCAAAATAACTGGCTGTGATATTGACACGAAATCGATACTGCTCTTTCTCTGATACCTTAACGCGATAGTTAGTATCAATATCAGTACCACTATTAACCATCGCGGTAGCATTCGGACCATAGATATAATTAATCAGATCAGAACACTCCTGCAGTGTCATTTCCCGCTGTGTAACTCGAATCAGACGACCGTGAATCTCGGTAAAAACTGCCTCACCGGTTTGGATGCTAATATCAGAAGCACCTTGCTGATAGCAAAAGATCAGCAATCGATCAAGCTCCTTGGGGACAAAGTAAGTCGGCTCTTGGGGAAATAAATGGCTCATCACTATTCCCCAGACTGCTTAACAACAACAGGCTCCCAGAATTTATTATACAACTGCAATTGCGGTTGATTGGCAATAGTCCAGGTTTGGTCATCAACAACCATGTGGGCGCCATTGCCCGTCACTCCATGAGCCGCTTTTGTCACATGAAACGGCGTAACCATATTTTTCAAGAGCAGACCTTTGTACAGCAACATGCCGTCAAAGTCTCTAACCATTCGGTGCAAATTAAGGTGGTAAATACCAATAGCCTGTTTTACGCCTTCTTGCCAGCCTGCGGTTAACGCAGCACCCCACAAAGCACGCTCTTCACTGTTCTTGGGCAACAGGACCTTGTTAGGCAGTGGCGGTTCAGGATAGTCCATCCATAAGTAATCACGCCAGGTCGGGGGGGTAGATACAAAACGCACCTGTTGAATGATGTTGTAAGTCACCCCGCCTATACGCATTTGCTGGCTATTAGGCCCAACATTCACAGAATTTCGCGCGCGCTCGATTACCGGCGGTAATACATTATTGCGATACATCACTTGGCGAAAGTTGAAGATCTGGTCCAACTGACTAGAGCGCTTGCGTAATTGCGCATCGATGGATTTGGCTTCTGCGGCTAAACCAGATTGAATTCCCAGCTTTTCAGCCGCCTGCTTAATCGCCCGGTTGCGAATATTCTGATAATTATAATGATGCTGATAATAAGCAGAATCCGGCGAGAGATTCTGCAAATCATTCAGTGTATAAGGTGCAGCAGGCGCATCAGCTACCATGGGTCACATACCTCAAACTAATCACTTTCGTTTTGGGATAAACCAAAATTTCAGCATTATTACCCGCCTGTAAATCGGTATTGCGGATCACATTAATCGCTGATGTCTTGTTAGCAGTATCATCGATATGCACCAAAATTGGCATTTGAGGTGGTTTACCGTAAACCTGTAATTCGTATTGAATTTGGTTAGCAACTTGTTGCAACAACGGCTGAATTGGACCGTACCAGTTTACTGATACAAATCGGTCCAAATCAGGGCTGTGCACGTTGGCAAATGGTATCGTCGCATCATGCGGATAACGTGATTTCTCAATAGTAGCAAGCGTTTGCAATGATGCAGCGGCTTGTTGTGCCGCATCATTGATACTGCTGTCAACCACATACTGAGTATTAGTCACCACGGCTGTTTCTGATGAAGATTTACTTCCACAGCCTGATAACAACAATGTCGCCGCTAAAACCACCCCAACAATGTTAAAGATCCGTTTGCTAATATGTAGCTTTATCATTATTAAATTTCTCCGCCCCAACTTAGGTTTGTCTCTACACAGGCTTAAGAGCGTTACTATGAAGTGCTCTCTTGACCCAAGTTACCAGCATAACCACCACCAGAAATCGAGAAGCTATTGTAGGTCTGACCTTTAGAGTCTCCGGCAATACCACCA
>JANQIS010000053.1 GCA_028282045.1 Gammaproteobacteria bacterium | reverse complement strand
AATACATGCCTGCGCGAAGACCATAAAAATCGTAGCAACCAAGGTAATACATTGGGTAAATAAGCGGTTTGTAATTTAAATGCCGATTCTTTATCAAACAAGAACGCCGGTATTTTTTTCCACACGCCTGGCGTTGAAAGCGGGATAAAATGGTGGCCCATGAAAGAGCATGCATTACCGAATGAGGCACCATGGCCTGGCTGATCACGGTCTATTAAGGTGACTTTAAAGTCAGCCTGTTGTAGCCAAAGTGCTGAACAAATACCAATAATACCCGCACCGACTATAGTAATTTCATGTTTCATTTATCAGCTCGGTAGCGGTATGGAAGGTATTGAGGGCGCCAGCGTACCGCTTCAATACATGACTGAATATTATTGCCCTTGGGTGCCTGCGCTACACCATCGTCAATCGCTTGTTGGGCTACAGCTACTGCAACTTGCAAGCTCACTTGCAGGGCATCGCCCAAAGGCGGCAGCAATGGTGCTGTCGTATCCTGTAGTGCCGGGGAAGTATCACTGAGCGCATGACAAGCCGCCCACAGCATATTATCAGTTAACTGTTGCGCCCCAACCGCCACGACACCCAAGCCGATTCCAGGAAATACTAAAGCATTGTTACACTGGGCGATCACACGCGATACGCCATCGTATCTCACGGTTCCAAATGGACTGCCAGTAGCAATCAGAGCACGCCCGTTGGTAGCCTCCAAAATGGCTTCGGGGGTTGCTTCTGCTAAAGAGGTTGGGTTAGACAACGGGAAAATAATCGGGTATTGGACGCTCGCTGCCATACCGTTAAGCACTGACGGCGAAAATGCGCCGGCACGTGTCGAACAGCCGATCAAGGTAGTCGGCCGTACTTGACGAATCACCTCATGAAGATCGATACGTCCATCGGCTAATCGAAACCAATTTGCCACCTCAGCACCATCACGCGCATAGGGTACCTGAAACGGCATCAAGCTATCCATATCACGCAACAGCAACCCCGGACGGTCGATAAACCAAAAGCACGAACGCGCCTGTTGCTCACTCAATCCCAGTTTACACATCGCAGCACAGATCTGATCTGCAATTCCAGCTCCCGCCGTACCAGCCCCAAAGATCACAATGCGTTGGTCGGTAAAATCACGCCCGCTAGCTCGACAAGCGACCAACAATGCCGATACCGTTACTGCACCGGTGCCTTGCATATCATCATTAAAGGTACATAAGTCGGTTTGATACTGCTCCAAAATACGACGCGCATTATCACGGCCAAAGTTCTCCCAGTGTAAAAAGCTACCAGGGAATTGCTTTTGCACCGCTTTAACAAACTGTTCAATAAATGCATCATACTCACTGCCACAGATACGTTGATGGCGCCACCCCAAATAAAACGGATCATTGAGCAGTTTTTCATTATTAGTACCGGTATCGAGAAAAATAGGTAAAGTACGCCACGGGTTTAAGCCACCGCATAAAGTGTACACCATCAATTTGGCCACCGGGATATCCATACCGCCAATGCCCTGATCACCAATACCTAATACTCCCTCAGCATCGGTGGCAACAATAATATCCACATCGGGGTTAGTGCGATTTTGTAACAACTGCGCTATGCGCTCACGCTCAGGATAGGCGATGTAAAGCCCACGCTCACGCCGATACTCTTGGCTGTAATTTTGTACCGCCTCACCCACGGTAGGCGTATAAACAATTGGAATCATCTCATCCAAATGCTGACTCACCAAGCGATAGAACAAGGTTTCATTCGTCATATGCAGGGACTTAAGATAGATATTTTTCTCTATATCAGTGGCAAAGCGCGAATACTGCGCGTAGCAACGTGCTGCCTGTTCTTCAATTGTCTCGACACGGTAGGGTAACTTGCCGTCCAATCCGAACGCTGTACGCTCTTCACGCGTAAATGCCGTGCCCTTATTGAGCTGCGGTAAAGTTAATAAGGACTTACCGTGTAATCCGGTCTCAATCCAAGACTGAGATTGATGCGTGTGAGTAGAAAATTGCGCCATGGTTATGCTACTTGTAAAAATAAATTACTGTCACTATAGCAAATATTCAACCATAACCTGAATTTGAAACGCTCCAAAAGAAATCAAATGTCATCTACCGCTCATCATATTACACTGAAAATAATAAAATGGCCCATATCAAAACCACATTAATCAAGGCTACCAGGACCATTGCACTACCCACATCCTTTGCTTTTTTTGACAATGAATGTTGCTCAGTTGAAATCCGGTCAACCACAGCTTCAATCGCCGTATTACCCAGCTCAGCAATCAACGCCAATAAAATGCTGCTGATCATTAAAGTTTTGCTAAGCGCATTAACATGAAGCATCAGCGCAACGGGGATTAGCACTACGGCTGCCACAATTTCCAAACGAAATGCCGCTTCGCTCTTAAAGGTAGACTTTAAGCCACAAAGCGAATAATTAAAGGCATTAACAAGGCGTTTAAAGCTCAGCATTATTCTCATTCATCGACCAGCGTCACACCCTAATATATCACTTCCTGATTCAAGGTACTACAGGCCGAAACTACATTACACTGAGTCAGCTACAGCCTGGGCCGGGTGTCTTTTTCCAAGCAAGTGATAAGCAAATAAAAATACAATAAAGCTCACGCCAACACCTAGCACATTGCTATTCACCTGATAGGGCTCATGCAACCCAAGTGACCATACCACTGTAGCAATCAAACCGGCACCACCACTGAGATAAAAATGTTTTGCTTTAACTTTAAGGCCGAAAATAGCCGCAACCAGCGGCACCAAAATAATGGGAGACCACGTGTTGTAAGCATAAATCAAAATGTCAAGGATATTGTGAATCGCCATACAAAACACGACTGCACCAAGCCCAATACAAAACGCCACCACCCTGGCCAACAACAAAATCGCTCGATTGGTCAGACGCTTGCCGGGCATTAATTCCAATACAATATCGTTAGTAAATGAAACCGCTGCAGCATTAAGAAAGCCCGCCGCTGAGGACATAATAACTGATAATAATCCGGCAATGACCAATCCCTTAATACCCACTGGCATCGCATGCATAACCACGTAAGGAATAGCCTCATTGGGTTGTAAATGCGGGTTCATCACAGAAGCAACCAAGCCAATGACACCAGAAATTAAAAAGATTGGTACAGAAATAACACCCGAAGCAAAAGTGGCGTTACGAGTATGTATTGTATCTTTGGTCATAAATAAGCGTTGCACATAAGGTGGCACCAGGATTTCACCAAAAACAAACGTTAATGCTAACATACACAGCAGCCCCACACTGTGGGGTTGAAGTAATGGGTTAATGTGAGTGGCAGGCACAGTATTTTCAATAACATTCCAACCACCCACGTGGTACAAACCAAAGACTAATATTAATGGAATCCCAATCATGATGAGTGCAAACTGTAATACATCGGTGTATACCACACTGCGCATACCACCCAACACGGCATAGACCAATATAACACCAAAACCAATAATAATGCCTAGGAATTGGCTCATATTAAAAAACACGGTAAATAACGCCCCAATAGCACTCACCTGAGCACCAAGGATGCCAGTACAGATCAACATTGAAAACACACCGGTAATTACTTTGACGCACTTACCGTAATGCTTACCCATCATATCGCCGACGGAATAACAGTCGCTATAGTGTGACATCCGCGGCGCAATAAATAACGCAACTAAGATTTCTTTTATACTAAACCCCAATAAACCAAAAGCATAAACCATGCCAACAGAATAGACTTTAGCGGCATTACCCATAGTATATCCACCACCAATAAAAGATGCTGATAGCGTGGCACATATCGCAAAACTCCCAAACGAGCGCGTCCAGATAGAATAATGAGCAAAGCTGGTAATATGCCGGCTACTATAAAAGCCAATCAATAAACTCAGTAACAAAAAAAGCAGGATGATAGCAATATCAATCAAGGAAACAATCCACCTTCTCAAAAGTGAGACAAGTGTACGTTATCGTCCAGCCATATTGAATACCTCTGTAAATTTCTATCTAATCAGCACAGGTAACCGCTTGCCGGATTCAAGACAAAAAACCACGTAATCTCTGCCTGAGCCACCGGTCAGCTATAATTTAACGAAAGAATATTGTTTTTGACTACAGTGCGCCGTTAACCAAATGATTGTAGCAAACTGCACTGTAAATCATCACCATTCCCATGACTATTTATCGTCTGTATAACAGAAAAATAATGTTTAGGATACCGATCAAATCGATGTTAGCTCTATTTATTTTACTGTGTATTATCATAATTGACGATGCTTACAAAGCAACCTAGACTCTTTTTTGTATTCAATTTTATAGGTAAACCAAATGCTATTCCCAAGTGGGAAAGTTATAAGGAAACCCGATATCCAACAGGTAGATGTCAGAAAATTATTGGCTTCTACACGCGCGCTCCAATCCGCCAGCGGGGGGGTTCAGCACCAAAGACATGGGAGGCTTCTACAATAATGATGACAGGCAATGACATAGATGATACGGAATCTAAAGCTCCTTCTCCTACAGGCTCGACGCCTGAGAGTGGTTACGGCCCTTCGAGCCAGAATGAGGATAGTTTTAGCCACAGCACTTTTTCTTTAAGCTCTGATAGCGATGATCCCCTTGATGAGCTAGAAGAATATATTAAATCACGTCTTGAACGAATTGCTCAGGGCCTCACTATCTCTGCAATCGATGCATCAGTCCAGGAAACATATAACCAGTCTGCCAATGCATTTAAACAGGCGCTGGTGCAAGAGATTGAAGAATTAAGAGCCATAAATGGAAGTTTACTTCAGCGCCAAGAAGCTGGCAATACCGGTGATGAGTATAAAAGAATGCAGACAGACCTTTTTCGTCAAACTCGTGCGCTCAACAAATATGTTAAAGCCGTTTTACCTGAACATGACGCAACGGAACAATTCCACTTTCCTCAATTTATTGCTTCGCAAGACCAAGTAAAGCAAGCCAATCGCGATTACATTGAAGCACAACCTTCATTGTCCCGAAAACAAAAAGCCTGGCGCATTGGTAAGCCTGCTCTAGTTTTCAGTGCTACTGTGCTAGCAATAGCTGTGGGAGCTGCTTTATGTGCTGTCAGTTTTGGTGCCTTTACCCCGGCAGTGGTTGCTGCTGGTGCCGCTAGTTTTAGTTTTTGGGGTGGCTGTGCAGCTTTGGCTATCGGCTCAGTATTGGGAACTATGGGATTAGATATGTCTGTGCGCACTTCATTGAAAAGTGACGCCCAAAGAAGAGCACTGTCACTTGAAAAGACTGCATGTGCATTTCAAAGTCAATATGAACAGCAAGGCATTGGGTCAGAGATAGAACACTCATACCCACTCAGAGTTGTTGACCCATCCGGACGCATCGGCATGGTATTTTAAACCGGCTTAATTGACAAAAAAATCTATCCGACGTTTTGTTATATAGAAAGTAATTTAGGTTGGATAAACCCGCATGTCAGACCAGATTGTGACGCCCACATAATCAGCAAGCATTATTACTGCAATACAAGTACAGTTGTGGCATAATCGCCGGCTTATTCATTATAAGGTTACAGTGTGGCGCTTATCACACGGATAATTCAGCACGCTCTGCCACAACACGCTATCACGCGCTT
Organism: Gammaproteobacteria bacterium; assembly: GCA_028282045.1. Classification (GTDB taxonomy): domain Bacteria; phylum Pseudomonadota; class Gammaproteobacteria; order Francisellales; family CACEW01; genus JANQIS01. The sequence goes on along the minus strand of JANQIS010000053.1, from coordinate 1,028 downwards.
AGGCGGTTGGTTTGCTAACAATCATATAGTCTGGCTAAAAAATATTTTAATCCGTTACTTCTGCTGGCGCTACGCTATTAAGGTGCATGAAGCGCTATCGGAAGATTTAGCCGATTATCCGTGCTTTAATGCGTTCTTTACCCGCCGGTTAAAGTCAGGATTACGCTTTTTTCCCAATAACCCCAAACAATTAGCCAGTCCTAGTGACTGCACTATCGGCCAAGTGGGTAACATTGTTGCCGGACACACACTACTACAAGCTAAAGGCCATCACTACCAACTCAATGCCTTGCTGGCACAGAGCGATTATTGCCAAGACCTGGCTCAAGGCAGTTTTATTACCCAGTACCTATCGCCCCAAGATTATCACCGCGTCCACATGCCCACCGATGGCCAATTACTGGAAATGATTTATGTACCGGGCACGCTATTTTCGGTTAATCCTAAAGTAGTCAATAGTATCGAAAGTGTGTTTACCCGCAATGAACGTGTTATTTGTATCTTTCAGACACCTGTTGGCAAAATTGCTGTAGTATTGATCGGCGCTATGATTGTCGGTGGCATTGTGACCAGTTGGCACGGCACAGTTTGCCCGCCCCATACCAAAGTAATTCAACGCTGGGATTATCGTGAACACGACACTCACTTACAGCAAGGCGATGAGCTTGGTTATTTCAAATTCGGCTCTACAGTGGTCATGATCACCCAGCAACCGGTGCAATGGACAACCCAAGCCGGTGCAACCATGCAGTTAGGTAAAGCACTAACCTAAAAAGCATTAACTTGATCGATGTGCTTACATTCCATTGCCAGCATCAACAAACGATCAACTCCTAAAGCGACACCAGCACAGTTGGGCAGACCTTGTTCTAATGCAGCTAACAAAGCCGTATCGATAGGTACTGGCTGGGCACCAATCTCTTCGCGTCTTGCTAGAGGGTGTCGTCAAATTAATTTCATCCATAGATTAAGCTATTAGAACGTATATAATTCGTGGTGTTGAGAGCGATTTATGTTAATGGAGTAAC
>JANQIS010000050.1 GCA_028282045.1 Gammaproteobacteria bacterium | reverse complement strand
AATGCACCTGTACACGCAAGGTGGGCATGGATTTGGTTTGCGGCCAACTCAATACCCAATAACGCATTGGCCAACGTTAGTAGATACTTGGCTGCATACAATAGGAATGATACCTAATGAATCCACAAAAAAATATTAAACTAGATGTTAATAACTTTGGCCAAACAATAGGTTATCCGGTTGAGGGCCATTTGCCTAAATCCTTGCCCTACGCTAAAAAAATGACGGGGCAATACTGCTATCTGGAACCGCTCTTAATCAAAAAGCATGTTAATGCATTATATGAAGCGCTTTGCCTGGGGCAGACTGACGATCATTGGACTTATTTGCCTTTTGGGCCATTTCTGTCATTCAATGAATTTAACCTGTGGCTAGAAGAGATGGCACTCCATAAGATGTTTTACGTGATATTTGATGCACAAGACAAGCAAGCAAAAGGGGTGACAAGTTTTCATGATATTGATACAACGCACGGGGTTATAGAAGTGGGTGCTGTTATTTATTCTGATGCTTTAAAAAGAACGAGAGCAGCAACGGAAGTGATGTATTTAATGATGAGCCATGTTTTTGATGACTTGCAGTATCGGCGATACCAGTGGCGCTGTAATGCGCTAAATACCGCTTCTCGTCTGGCCGCTGAACGTTTAGGATTTCAATTTGAAGGTATCTTCAGGCAAGCTCATGTATTCAAAGGCCATAATCGAGATACAGCCTGGTATTCAATTATTGATAATGAGTGGCCAGCACTTAAAGCCAAGTTTGAATTATGGCTTAAGCCAGAGAACTTTGATGCGCAGGGTCGGCAACTAACTAAGCTACACCAAAGCCCATGACTAACCGATTCAGTTATTGAGCTGCCCTCGGTCAAGTGTGTGGTAGCACAGCGCTTGCACTTGACGCGGGTGGCGAAATGACCATAAACATGTAACCCATGTCTTCGCAATGGACCCTATTTAGCTTGGAACGCAATGACCTGGATTGCTACATCAAAAATATCAGTGTTAAGGATTCAAAATCAGAAAAGCGCCGTAATGTGCCTATGAATGAAGTTGTATTTGAACTTGTTACATCATTCATAAAAAGAAACCCTGAGAAGCTTCTTAAAGAAAGAAATAATCACGAAGACCCTAGAAAGGCTGAAACCGCCACTAGGACGGTTTCGGATACTCCTTCTACAACTAGGTAGATGAGCTAAATTAATTATAGCCGATATTGCCGGTAACATCAATCAAAACCCAGCATTTCTCATTAGTGGGCGAACACGGCGCATTGTATTCAGTATGGTTTTTTGGCTATAATATTAGCATCCAAACCTGCCACACCTCTCAACGATGCGCACCAAGGCGGGTTATTTTATTATGGGGCCACGATACTTATTGTGCTGCTGTCTTTGTACTGGAAATTAGCGTGATGAATAACCCTTGGGAACAAAAGAAACCTTTAACTGTAATGCAGGTGCGATCGATTTTGCAAAATAACTTGGCAGGATTATCAGTTCAATCCATTTCGATGTTTGGCGAGGGCTGGGATAATACAACCTGGTTGGTTAATGAGAACTTTGTTTTTCGATTACCTAAGCATAAAGAAGCTGCCAGCTTAATTGTCAATGAAATGCGAGTATTAGTACATTTGCCAAATGTAGCGGTCAATGTACCAAAGCCTATCTACCAGTGTACTGAACCGAAAGGATTTCCTTATCCATTTTATGGTCATTCGCTCGTCCCAGGGAAGACCGCTGACAAAAGCAGGCTAAGTGATGTAGATCGACTTCAATTGGCCGTATCGATTGCGCGCTTTCTGAAAACCTTGCACGCGTTTCCGATTGAGCAAGCTGAAAAACTTGGCATCGTTTATGATCGAATCAGTCGAGTTGCAATAAAAGAACGGGTCGACGCTGTTAAACAGCGTTTGTCATATTTAGTTGATCAGCATGTGATTGAGTCAGCTACTCCATTTATGGCGCAATATCAGCGCTATATCGATCTAAAAATTCCAGAGGAATGGGTATTGGCTCATGGAGGTTTTTATGCACGTCACTTAGTTTTGGATGACAATAAACATTTAACCGGTGTCATCGATTGGGGTGATAGTGAATTGATTCATCCGGCAGTTGATCTGGCAATTGTTTATCAATTTTTACCGTCTGAATCGCACCAGACCTTTTGGCAGGAATACGGTGAAGTGAGCGAAACAACCAAAATCATTGCCAAACTGCGAGCTATATATAGCGCTGTTACCATGGCATGGTATGCACACCAGGTGGCTGATAAGTCGCTTGTGTTGGAGAGCTGAAGTGCATTGAGTCGACTTAAGTTGATACTGTAACCCATGTCTTCGGTATGGACCGCTTGAGATTGGTAGGCACGATTGGACTCGAACCAACGACCCCCACCATGTCAAGGTGGTGCTCTAACCAGCTGAGCTACGCGCCTGTAATACCAAGCGCGTATTGTATCTTGTTTTTAACAGAGTGCAACCTCTTGGCCTGGGTATTTCATTATGTTGCCCAGGTAATCACCCAAAGCAGTTTCAGATCAGGGCCAGAGGTAAAAATCACAAGGCGGCATAATTGAACACTCTGTAACGCGGCGATTTTTATCGATGAGGTATCCAGGTTATCATGGCTGCTGGCTTGATTGTTAAGTACTGATGCGTTTATTGTTTAGGTGTTGTTAATGTCTCATTTGTCGGGGAGAGAAATTATGAAAATAATCGGTGTCTTGTTATCTGGTATGGTGTTGGTATCCAGTGCCTACGGATTTAATTTAAATAGTAATAACGATGGCTACCCCAGTGGTTCTGATGTGGGGCAGACGAGGCAGTTGTTGTCACAAAAACAGGTTGATCAGGCGATTAATCAGTTAAAAACAATTGGCATTAAAGATAAAGCTGACCAACAGTTGTGGTCTGGATTTGTTGATAATTGTATTAAACAACATGTGTCAGCTAAAGATTTAAGCAAGTTAGCTACCAGTGGTGTGGCGGGAGTCAATAAATTCCTTAGTGGCTACACTGCACCTAAGCAAATAATGACCCATGTTTATAGCAAAGTGAAATCCTGCCCACAAGCATTACCCATTGCGAAAAGAATTGTGGCGAAAGTGGCAGAAAAATCCAGTAAGCATAGTGGTTGGCTTTAGGATACTGCGTGTAACCTAACCGCAATACATTACACTAAGGATATTGATCTCATTAGCGCACCACCATTGCGCTGGAGCGAATTCTTGCCTAAAATTTGTCGATTAACTGTGGTTATAGGAAAAATCATGCCTGTCATTACGTTGCCCGATGGTAGTCAACGTCAATTTAATCAACCTGTAATGGTCATGCAGGTGGCTGAGGACATTGGCCCTGGATTAGCAAAGGCAACTTTGGCTGCTGAGATCGATGGGCAAATGGTTGATACATCCTTTAAGATTGACCATGATGTTGCACTACGCTTGATTAGCGCAAAAGATAAAGAGGGCCTTGAGTTATTGCGCCATTCCGCTGCGCATTTGCTGGCACAAGCAGTGAAACAGCTTTATCCACAAGCACAAGTGACTATCGGTCCGGTGATTGAGGATGGTTTTTATTATGATTTTGCTATTGAACACCATTTTTCACCCGAAGACCTGGAAAAGATTGAAGCCCGCATGAAAGCGATTGCCAAACAAAAGCTACCCGTGACACGCCAGGTGGTGTCGCGTGATGAGGCGATTCAATTCTTTGAAACACAAGGGGAATATTACAAAGCTGAAATCATTCGGGATATGATCGCTGACCAGGCCCTGACACTCTACACTCAAGGTGACTTTACTGATTTATGTCGTGGCCCACATGTACCACACTTGGGACATTTAAAGGCGTTTAAACTGCTTAAGGTAGCAGGTGCTTATTGGCGCGGTGATAGTAATAATGCCATGCTGCAACGTATTTATGGTACTGCCTGGGCTAGTAAAGATGACCTTAAGTCTTACCTGACTCGTCTGCAAGAAGCCGAAAAACGCGATCACCGTCGTATCGCCAAGCAATTAAGACTGTTCCACCAACAAGAAGAAGCGCCAGGAATGATATTCTGGCACCCGCATGGCTGGACCATCTGGCAAGTGATGGAACGTTATATGCAAGAACAGCAACGTCTGGGTGGCTATCAGGAAATTAAAACGCCGCAAATTGTTGATTACACTTTGTGGGAGCGGTCAGGCCACGCTGATAAATACCGCGATAATATGTTCAGTACCCATTCAGAAAAGCGTGAGTATGCCATTAAACCGATGAGTTGTCCGTGCCATGTGCAGGTTTTTAATCAAGGTCTGCGCAGCTATCGTGATTTACCACTGCGCCTGGCGGAGTTTGGTTGCTGTCATCGTAATGAACCGTCAGGTTCACTGCATGGTTTGTTTCGTGTGCGCTCCATGGTGCAAGATGATGGTCATGTTTTTTGTACGTCAGAGCAGATTGAATCAGAAGTTAGAAGTTTTATGAAAATGGCGTTCCAGGTTTATAAAGATTTTGGCCTGACTGATATTCGCATTTGTCTTGCTACTCGGCCTGAGCAGTATATAGGGAGTGATGCCATGTGGGATCAGGCTGAGCAGGCACTGGCACAGGCATTAGAAAGAGGCGGGGTGGATTTTGAATGGTTACCCGGTGAAGGGGCATTTTATGGTCCCAAGATCGAATTACATTTAAAAGATTGTTTGGGTCGAGAGTGGCAGTGTGGTACCGTGCAGCTTGATTTTAATATGCCAAAACGCTTGGGGGCGGAATATGTCACCGAGAATAATGACCGTCAAACTCCAGTGATGATTCATCGTGCGGTGCTGGGTTCATTTGAGCGCTTCCTGGGTATGTTGATTGAACATTTTGAAGGTAAGTTCCCGCCGTGGTTGGCACCGATTCAAGTGGTTGTCATGGGTGTGACGGATCGTCAGCGTGATTATGTCAACACCATTGTGCAAGCATTGCAAGCCCAGGGCTTTCGCGTTGAGGCTGACTTGAGAAATGAGAAAATTGGGTTTAAAATCCGCGAACACACATTACAAAAAATTCCATATCTGCTCATTATCGGTGACCGTGAGATGGAGCAAAGTACTGTAAGCGTGAGAACTCGGGGTGGTAAAGAAATATCCGGGATTTCACTTGATGAATTTAAACAGCAACTCTCTGCTAAAATAACAGAGAAGGGCTGTGGACAATTGGAGGATTAACCATTAAAAAACAAGCAACTGTTCGTATCAACGACCAAATTACCGAATCACAAGTTCGTGTTATTGACTCAGAAGGTAACCAATTAGGTATTGTCGCGCTCGATGAAGCCGTTCGTCGTGCCGAGGGTGAAGGTCTTGATCTGGTTGAAATCTCTCCTAATGCTGAGCCGCCGGTTTGTCGCATTATGGACTATGGTAAATTTGTCTTTGAGCAAAATAAAAAGCGTGCTGCTGCTAAGAAAAAGCAAAAGCAAATCCAGGTTAAAGAGATTAAACTCAGACCTGGTACTGAAGAAGCTGACTATCAAGTCAAACTACGCAAGGTGGTTGAGTTTCTTGAGCAGGGCAATAAAGTTAAAATTACCCTGCGGTTTCGCGGTCGTGAAATGCGCCACCAAGAGCTTGGTATGGATGTCATGCAGCGTATTGAAGCTGACACGACAGAATTGGCCGATGTTGAACACCATCCGAAATTGGAAGGGCGGCAGATGGTGATGGTATTGGGGCCTAAACGCAAATAAATTTCTTTAAAAATTTCCCGTGATTCTCCTCTACCATCAGCTATGTATGTGTGGCCACCCCTGGTGTGTCATACTGGGCTTGGTTCGAGGTTGGGTAAGGTGTCTTTGATCATATTATTAGCCATAAAAATTGCTGCAGTTTCCCCGGCTCGAGATCGCTGCTGCGGCATATCGATACCGGTTATAGTTTTTATAAGCTTCTCTAATGCTCCAGGTTTAGAGTTAGACACGGCATTAAGGAAATTGCCGTAAATATGGCAAAGTTCATCAATGCAAGTCGAGCTATGTTGCAAAGATGTTAAATTTTGCTCCACGCAATTCGATATGTTTTGCAGGGCAAGGCCTATGCTTTTTCCGTACCAGGTACGGTCAAGTGGACCCATTGTCATAACGTAATAGGAAAATTGTATAAACAATGTTATGGAATGCGTTAATTTGGCCAAGTCCTGACTGCCTTTAATGTCTCCTTCTCTTTGACGAATAAAGTCTTTTAATGGATGGATGAGTACTGTGTAACAATGTTCAATATCACTGATTTTTCCCGTAGTGGTGCCACCTTCGGGAGAAGGAATTTTATCTAAATGAGTAAGTTTTTCCCCATGCTTCTTCATCAGTGTTGAAATTGACTGCAAGAAGTGCTGAGCTTCTTTATCATCAGTCGGTAAACATAGTGTGTCTTCAGTATATCCCTTTAACATGTATCACTCACTTTGGTTTCAAAAGCCTAGCTTACAACCGGGGTTTGTTAGAATCTACGCTTTTACGCAGCTAAAATTAAACATGAAAAGATAGTGCGTTAAATTAGTTATTTAAAGGAATGCTAAAAACGATAGGCAATAATGGCGACGCCATCCGTTTGTGCAACTATTTCACCCGTGAGACATACTCACCGGTGCGCGTGTCAACTTTAACCACTTCACCTTGCTGTACAAACAGCGGGACTTTAACCACAGCACCGGTTTGTAATGTGGCCGGTTTATTGCCGCCACCGGAAGTATCGCCACGCACGCCCGGGTCAGTCTCAGTGATTTGTAACTCAACGAAGTTAGGCGGATCAACCGATAGTGGGGCATCATTCCATAATACCATAGTGCAAATATCTTGTTCTTTAAGCCACTTGATCGTCTCACCCAAATTCTCTGGGCTGACTTGATATTGCTCAAAGCTTTCCGGCTGCATAAAGTGATAATGCTCACCGTCGGTATAAAGGTATTGGACTTCCAATTCCACCACATCAGCGCCATCGACACTTTCCCCTGATTTAAAGGTTTTTTCAATAACACGACCATTGGTCAGATTGCGCAGTTTAACGCGGTTAAATGCCTGGCCTTTTCCAGGTTTGACAAATTCATTCTCAACAATATTGTAGGGCGTACCCTCAAGGAGTATTTTTAAACCGCCGCGAAATTCATTGGTACTGTAGCTTGCCATGGGTTAGATTCCTGTCAATTTTTTGCCTATTATAACGAAACTCAGGCTATATGCTTATAGGAGATTGCATGAGGTGGCAACCGAATATGTCGTTGCAACAGTTACAACAGCGTGCTCAGATCATACAGCAGCTACGGCAATTTTTTGCAGCACGTCAGGTATTGGAAGTAGACACACCGTTGTTGATGCCCACGCCAGTCACTGACCCTTATTTAGATACTTTTTCAGTGTCTGTTATGACACATCAAGGGCGTAAAGCGCGTTATCTGCAAACCTCACCGGAATACGCTATGAAACGCTTGCTGGCAGCAGGTAGTGGTTCGATTTATCAATTGTGTAAAGCATTTCGTGATGATGAGCTGGGGCGTATGCACCGCGCGGAGTTCACCATGCTCGAGTGGTATCGTGTCGATTTTGATGATCATCAGCTAATGGCTGAAGTGTCTGATTTTTTCTGTGAGATACTAGGTTGTGAAGCTGCGGACCAATACAGCTATTATGAGGTATTTGATAAGGCACTGGGCATTAATCCACACCAAGTGCCAACCCAGCAGTTGGCTGAAATGGCACAACAATATTGTCATTTACAGGTGCAAACAACGGCGTTAAATTGCGATGATTATCTACAGTTATTGTTTCAGCAAGTAATTGAGCCGAATTTGGGACAACAGCGCCCAGCGATAATATATAACTTTCCTGCCTCCCAGGCCGCATTAGCACGGTTAAAAAACGTTGATAATGTTAGCGTGGCAGCACGCTTTGAGGCGTATATACAAGGTGTTGAGCTGGCCAACGGTTATTGGGAACTTACCGATGCTGGTATTCAACAGCAGCGCTTTATGCACGATTTAGAGGGTGTCGTCAAATTAATTTCATCCATGGATTAAGCTATTAGAACGTATATAATTCGTGGTGTTGAGAGCGATTTATGTTAATGGAGTAACTA
>JANQIS010000005.1 GCA_028282045.1 Gammaproteobacteria bacterium | reverse complement strand
TTGGCCCATACTGTAGGCGCCGCAATAAATAAAGCAATGGGCAATGTGGCTATACAATTTGAGAAAATGATAACGTGTTAAAAAGTCGAACACGGCGTTTTTATACATAAATCCATTAGCAAAGCTGCTACAAGGTTGGCGCCCTATTAACAAAGGACTACAATAAACCTATCAAATCGCAACGGTTTTATAGCATGCGCATTTTGCTGGTTGAAGACGATGAGCTTCTAGGTGATGGTATCCAATTAGGATTACAGCAGGAAGGTCATATCGTTGAGTGGCTCAAAGATGGCAAACTTGCAGAAGATACTGCAGTTCACGAGCAATTCGATGCCATCATTCTAGACCTTGGCCTGCCACGTGTCTCAGGGCTTGATATCCTCAAGACTATGCGCCAGGAAAACGTGGCAACCCCTGTGATGATCCTCACAGCTCGCGACGGTATTGATGAACGCGTCAAAGGTCTTGATCTAGGAGCCGATGATTACCTCACCAAACCTTTTGACTTAAGTGAAATCTCTGCCAGATTACGCGCTATTACTCGTCGCTCTACGGGTCGTGCTACGCCGATAATCAAGCATAACAACATCACGTTAGACCCAGCCTCACGAGAAGTCACTTTAGAGGGTGAAGCGGTCAAAATGTCACGCCGCGAGTTTGCACTACTGCATACCTTACTTAGCCATGCCGGTAAGGTAATCTCACGCAACCAGATCATTGAGTCACTTTATGGCTGGGAAGAAGATATCGACAGTAATGCGCTTGAAGTCCATATTCACCACCTGCGCAAAAAGTTCGGCAATGATTTCATCCGAACCATCCGCGGTATTGGTTATATGATCCACAAAGCACAGTAAGTTGTGCAATCACTATGGCCCATCAACAACATCCCATTAAAACCAAAATCAGCTCGATTCGCCGCTTTCTGACCGTTAGCCTTCTGAGTTTGTTGACGGTCGTGGTGGCAATTCTGGCCTTACTCAATTACATGCAGCTCACAGAACAAAATGAACGGCTGTTCCAAATCCAACTGGTTAACTCAGCTCAGTTACTCAATGCATTCTACAGTGTACGTTCTTTTAACCAAATTGATCAGACAGACTTTAACAATGTTGACCGCAAGACCTTCAACACCCTCGTCAGGGATACTGAGTTGCAGTCCAGTCCCGATTACCTTGATTTTCGCAATACCTTGGTGTTTCAAGTATGGAATACCCTGTCCGGCAAGCTTATTCTGCGTTCACCTGGCGCACCGAGTTGGCCATTAAATGATATCTCCCTGGGCTTTAGTGAAACCATCATCCATAATAAACAAAAATGGCATTCATTCTCACTGACTAACCTTAAAAGCCACCGGCGTATCATTGTTGGGATGCGCGATATCTTAAAGCACCGTATTAACTACAACACTTTTCTACATGACCTCTTAATTCTAGCCGTCATGTACTTTATGGTAGCAATCCTGTTGATTGTGGTTATTGAAGTCGGCCTGGTACCTCTCAAGCGTATGGCAATGGAGATTGCCCGACGTGATGCTGCCAATTTAACCCGTATTGATTTGAGT
>JANQIS010000002.1 GCA_028282045.1 Gammaproteobacteria bacterium | reverse complement strand
GGCTATTTGGCTGCGCTATAGTCAACCTGATGTGCCACGTGCCTATCGTATTTCCGGCGGCAACTGGGGTATGTGGTTAGTTTCCGGGCTGGGTATTTGCGGCGCTGTTTGCTTTTGTGGTAGCGTTTACTCCACCGGCGCGATTGCAATTTGGTTCGCCACAAAGTTATGTCATTACTGTGGTTGGCGGCTTGGTCATTTTTATTGCTATTCCTGCCATTATGCATAGTTTTAAAAAGCAAAGTTGGTTAAGCCACCCTTATGTCGACCCAGAGTAACGGAGGTAATGTAGTATGTCGATTAAAAAATCCAATGAAGCCATCGTACCGATTTATGGTTCACGCTCTATGCAGGAGGTCGTGCCCAAATATGAAATACCAAAAACAGAAATGCCATCACGTACCGCGTATGATTTGGTCCATGACCAGTTGATGCTTGATGGGAATGCACGCCTTAATTTGGCAACTTCACCACCTGGATGGAGCCTGAAGCACAGCAGCTCATGACGGAAACTTTCGATAAAAATATGATCGATAAGGATGAGTACCCACAAACTGCGGAGATTGAAAATCGCTGTGTACATATGCTGGCAAAACTATGGCATGCGCCGGACGGGCACGACACCATTGGTTGTTCGACGACGGGTTCAAGCGAAGCTTGCATGTTGGCGGGTATGGCATTTAAATGGCGTTGGCGTGACAGGCGCCGTGCCCAGGGCAAGCCGGTTGATAAGCCCAATATGGTGATGGGTATTAATGTACAAATTTGCTGGGAGAAGTTTTGTCGTTATTGGGATGTTGAGATGCGCCTGGCGCCTATGGAGCCTAACAGCTACACATTAACAGCGCAGAAGATGCGCGAGTTGTGTGATGAGAACACCATTGGCGTTGTGGCGATTTTAGGTAGTACCTTCACCGGTGAGTATGAGCCGATTAATGCCATTCACGATGAGCTGGTGAAGATCAATGATCAGACCGGCTGGGATATTCCATTACATATTGATGGCGCCAGTGGCGCGATGGTAGCGCCGTTTATCCAGCCGGATTTAGTGTGGGATTTCCGCTTGCCGTTGGTGCAATCAATCAACACTTCCGGCCATAAGTATGGCTTGGTTTATCCTGGTGTTGGTTGGGTGGTGTGGCGTAATCAAGCGGCATTACCTGATGATTTGGTCTTTAAGGTCAACTATTTAGGTGGTGAGATGCCGACGTTTGCCTTGAATTTTTCCCGCCCTGGTAATCAAGTGGTGGCACAGTATTATAACTTCCTGCGTTTGGGCATGGAGGGTTATCGACGTATTCATCAAACAAGCCAGAGTGTTGCTAAACATCTGTCCAAAGAGTTGGCTAAAATGGGTCCGTTTGAGGTGTTGCATGATGGCAGGGATTTGCCGGTTTTGTCGTGGCGGATTAAAGACAATGCCAAAGTGAGCTTTGATGTATTTGCTCTGGCGGATCGCTTGCGCATGTCCGGTTGGCAAATACCCGCTTACACTATGCCGGATAACTTAACCGATATGGCCATTATGCGCATTGTGGTTAAGGAAGGTATGAGTATGGAACTGGCAAATTTGCTATTGAATGATGTGCGCCGTGCCATACAATACTTTGCCGGTGAGTCGACAGAGAAGCAGGAAGGGTTTCACCATTAATGGTATTGTCGAGCTAGCATGGAGCAATATGGCGCCTTTAACTACGCTTCATTGAGTTGAAGAATGCATCGTTGGTCTTGCTATCACGCAAGCGTTCGACTAAAAATTCCATGGCAGCGATTTCGTTCATTGGATGTAACAGTTTGCGCAAGATCCACAAGCGTTGTAGCTCATCAGGTTTGGTCAGCAGTTCTTCGCGGCGGGTGCCTGATTTACTGAAGTTAATCGCCGGATAGACGCGTTTTTCAGCGATCTTACGATCCAGGTGAATTTCCATATTACCGGTGCCTTTAAATTCTTCAAAGATCACTTCATCCATCTTGGAGCCGGTGTCAATTAGTGCAGTAGCGATGATCGTTAAGCTGCCGCCTTCAGCAGTGTTACGAGCTGCACCGAAAAAACGTTTGGGGCGTTGCAATGCATTGGCATCCACACCTCCGGTTAACACTTTGCCTGAAGCCGGGGCTACCGTGTTGTAAGCACGGGCCAGACGGGTGATAGAGTCGAGCAGGATTACCACGTCTTGTTTATGCTCGACCAAGCGTTTAGCTTTTTCGATGACGATTTCTGCCAGTTGTACATGGCGCGTTGCAGGCTCATCAAAAGTACTGGCGACCACTTCACCTCGCACACAGCGCTGCATCTCGGTTACCTCTTCAGGGCGCTCATCAATCAATAAAACGATCAAGTGACACTCAGGATAATTATAGGCAATCGCATCGGCAATATTCTGTAGCATAATGGTCTTACCCACTTTAGGTGGTGCAACAATCAAGCCACGTTGACCTTTACCCGTAGGCGCGGCCAAATCAATTACCCGTGAGGTCAGGTCTTCTGAAGTACCGGTACCACGTTCCATAACCAGACGTTGCTCAGGGAACAGTGGGGTTAAGTTTTCAAACAAAATCTTGCGGCGCGCCTGCTCCGGTGGGTCAAAGTTGACGGAATTAATTTTAGTGAGTGCAAAATAACGTTCATTGTCTTTGGGTGGTCTGATCTTGCCGGTGATGCTGTCACCGGTGCGCAGTTGCAGACGGCGAATTAATTGTGGTGAAACGTAGATATCGTCCGGGTTGGCCACATAGTTACTATCCGATGCGCGTAAAAAACCAAAGCCATCGGAGAGCACTTCTAATACTCCTTCACCAAAGATGTCATCACCTTTGCGTGCAGTGGCTTTTAAGATGGAAAAGATAATTTCTTGCTTGCGCATCCTGCCTGGGTTTTCAACGCCGGCATTTTCAGCAATATCCATTAATTCGGAGATGGATTTTTTCTTCAGCTCATTGAGATTCATGCAGATGATTTTCCTGTGTATGTGTACAAAGATCAGCGTTAGGTAAAAATAGCAGAGACGTGACGAACGCCACTGCAACTCATTGTATGGTAGCACTTAGTAAAACGCAAGGTCAAATAAAAGACAACATTGCTATACCTGTTGAAAAACCTCGCCTACAGGGGGTAAGCGAGGTCGAAAAATATGTACTTTTAGAAAATGTCTTATACAGATTCATCAATAAACGCTTGTAACTGTGCCTTGCTCATAGCGCCAACTTTGGTGTTAACTACTTCACCATCTTTAAAGATCAATAGCGTTGGGATGCCGCGTACACCATATTTAGCCGGGGTATTAGGGCAGTCGTCTACATTCATTTTGACTACTTTCAATTTGTCGGCGTTTTCTGTTGTTGCCTCATCAACTAATGGCCCAATCATTTTACAGGGGCCGCACCATTCTGCCCAGAAATCTACCAGCACCGGTAACTTAGATTGCAACACTTCTGTTTCAAATTGCTCATCAGAGCCAGTAATAACATGTTCGCCCATATTTAAACTCCATTGTCTTCAGTATAATGAGTGCATCTTAGGCCAGTGCGTTTGAGACTGCAACCTCAACCTGGATATTTCCTTGTGCTACTTGATCCTGATGGTCAAAATAGCGCTTTGTATTATCGACAAAAACGGTTGTGTTACAGAGTATGTGCCGTCTGGTAAAGTTTACCTCTAGCCTTGACCTGAAGCCGTTTTGGGGTGATTATCGATACAATATGATGAAATATTCAAGATGGTGATAGGCCAGCAACCCATCCATTTAGCTTGTATTGATTTAGGCTCCAATAGCTTTCATTGCCAAGTATTTGCTTACCATGGCCCAGCCCAGGTGCATAGTGTAGAAATTATTAAAATGCCAGTGAGGTTGCGCTGTGGTGTTGATGTTAATGGCTATTTGTCTGCTCAAGTAATTACCACAGCGCTTGAAGCTTTGGTGCAGTTTGCCGACGTACTTGCCAAACATCAGGTCACTCAGGTACGTGCAGTGGGAACCTATACACTGCGCTCCATTGCTAACCGGAGTGAGTTTCTTGCCGCAACCCAGCGTGTTTTCCCTTATCCAATTGACATTATTAGCGGCGAAACAGAAGCGCGTTTGGTATTTTTGGGTGCGACAGCACATGCTGTACCGGATCAGCAACATTTGTTTATTGATATTGGCGGGGGTAGTACGGAGTTAATAGTAGGCGACCAACAGGGCATCCAATTTTTACATAGCGTGGATATAGGTTCGGCTGCAGCACAGGCACAATATTTTGCTGATGGAGTATTATCAGCAGCAGCGATCAAGTCAGCACTGGTAGCGATTAAGACTTTGTTTACACCAGTGGTACAACGCTTACCACACTTTGTCGATGTGCTGGGCTCTGGTGGTACGATGCGCAGCTTGTTTAGCGTGATGCAGGCACAAGGCATTACCAGTACGGGTTTAAGTCAGCATTTTTTGTGCCAACTGCAAAAAACCATTACCGCCAAAAACACGGTAACAACATTACAATTACCAGGGTTGCGCGCTGATCGTGAACGTGTACTGGTCGGCGGGTTTTGTGTTTTGCTCTCATTGCTAGAATTGTTAGAAATTGACACAATAGGATTGGCCGACGGTGGTGTGCGTGAGGGCATGCTGGTTGAATTAATACAGCAAATTGAAGGGGAATAATTATGGCTCATGTGGGTGTGGTATTAGCAGGGTGTGGTTATCTGGATGGTGCAGAAATCCATGAGGCCACCATGACATTATTGGCATTGCAACAAGCTGGCGCTACTTATGAAGGTTTGGCGCCTAATCGCAATCAACATCATGTAATAAACCATGTGGATCAATCAGAGCAATCTGGTGAGCGTAATATACTACAAGAGGCAGCTCGTATTATGCGCGGTAACATAAAAAGCCTGATGAATGCTGATTTAGAAGATTATGACGCACTGATTTTTCCCGGTGGTAATGGTGCGGCAAAGAATTTGTTTAACCTGGCATTGGCCGGTGCTGATTATCAGGTGGAAAAAGATGTTCTTGCCTTTGGTCGTGATGCTGTTGAGATGGGATTGCCGATGGGTTTTATCTGTATCGCACCGATGATGATGCCGTTTTTTTATCCGCAGGGTGTTCAGATGACCATTGGTAATGATGCTGATATGGCTAAAATCGCCCAGTCTAAAGGGGCCAAACACGTCAATTGCGCAGCAGATGATATTGTTATCGATGACCGGCACAAAGCGGTCAGTACACCGGCTTATATGTTGGCAGAACATATTGGTCAGGTGCATGAGGGGGTTAGTAAATTGGTCAAAGCGGTGTTGGGCCTGGCTTAGTCCGGGTAATTCGGACCCCAATCTTGATCCGATTTACTGGCATCAACACTCGATAGTGGTTTAACGGCAGTTGCCAGGGTAAAGCTTCCAGTGGGCGCGCATGAGGTATTGCGCCGCTTGCGGCGCAGCCATGCTTAAAACCAGAATTCGCCGCTAACTTGTGGCTTTGGTTCTTTAAACTCTTTCATTAAGCAATATTACAGCGCTTTAATTTGTGCCGACAAACGTGATTTATGACGTGCTGCTTTATTTTTATGGATTAAACCATGGTTGGCTAAACGATCTAACGTCGTTTCCATGGTTTTAAAAGCGCCCTGTGCCGCAGTTTTATCACCACTGGCAATAGCGGCGATTACTTTCTTAATGTAAGTACGCATCATAGAACGGCGGCTGGCATTGTGCTCACGGCGTTTCTCTGCTTGTCTTGCACGTTTTTTCGCTGATTTGATGTTAGCCAAAACAGTATCTCCTAAGTCAAAATTCGTTGGGGTATGTAGTGCCAAGGGAGGCTATTGTGCCGATTTTCATGCCATCTGTCAATTTTTCTATGCCTTTTGTTGATGGTGCCGCAGTGCTTGTATTATTTTGCTGTCAACACAATAGCGTATCATCAGTATCTACAGAATAGCATCTTATTATTAAAGGTTTCCAACCGTCTTTAAATTTAGCAACCAAAACTGTATAGCATACTGGTAGCTAAGGCTCTACAATACAGGTTTGCGATGAAAAAGGACGGCCCCATGTTTGATTGTTACACCTCACTTGCCCAATTTGACCCACAACTCAACCAAGCAATAGCGCAAGAAGCACAACGCCAGGAAGATCACATTGAGTTAATTGCTTCAGAGAATTACACTAGCTTGCGAGTGATGCAGGCGCAAGGTTCGGTGCTCACCAACAAGTATGCCGAAGGCTATCCGCACAAGCGCTATTATGGTGGTTGTGAATATGTTGATATCGCTGAAGATTTGGCGATTGAACGGGCAAAAAAACTATTTGGTGCTCAATATGTTAATGTACAGCCGCACTCGGGCTCGCAAGCAAATGCAGCGGTGTATTTGGCGTTGCTACAAGCGGGTGATACCATTTTGGGGATGGACTTAAGTGCGGGTGGGCATTTAACCCATGGTGCGAAAGTAAACTTTTCCGGCAAGTTATTTAACGCAGTTCAGTACGGTGTGGATGCTAAGACTGGACTGATTGACTATGACGAAGTAGCTGCTTTAGCCAAAGAACATCAACCGAAGATGATCATTGCAGGGTTTTCTGCTTATTCACAAGTTGTTGACTGGCAGAAGTTCCGTGAAATTGCCGATAGTATTGGTGCTTATCTGGTGGTGGATATGGCGCATGTGGCAGGTCTGGTGGCTGCTGGCATCTATCCTAATCCGGTACCGGTGGCTGATGTGGTGACCACCACCACCCATAAAACCTTACGTGGCCCGCGTGGCGGCATGATTTTGTCCTGTCGTGATGTACAGTTTACCAAACAGTTTAACTCGTTGGTGTTTCCTGGTACTCAGGGTGGCCCGCTAATGCATGTGATTGCCGCTAAAGCACTAGCGTATTTAGAAGCCTTGCAACCAGAGTTTAAAGACTATCAAAAACAAGTGGTTGCTAATGCCAAAGCCTTAGCGAAAGTAATCCAGGAGCGTGGCTACAAAGTGGTATCCGGTGGTACCGAAAATCATTTGCTGTTGATCGACCTCACCGCGCAGGATATTACCGGCAAGGATGCTGAAGCGGCACTGGATGCGGCTAACATTACGGTGAATAAAAACACCGTACCGGGTGAGCAGCGTTCTCCTTTTGTGACATCGGGTTTGCGCATTGGTACTCCAGCTATTACCACCCGCGGATTTAAAGTGGCCGAATGTGAGCAGTTGGCGCATTGGATGTGTGATGTGCTCGATAATATGGGTGATCAGGCCGTGATTGATGAGGTGAAAGCTAACGTATTAAAGTTATGTCAGGTGTTTCCGGTCTACATTGAGCATACCAAGCAAAGTGATTAGTGGCAGTTGTGATAGCAGTCACTCACCGCTTAAGCATTTTGGCAATTTCCTTGTGAAATGACTCCAGGTCTTGAAAATGGCGATATACTGAAGCGAAGCGGACATAAGCAACCTCATCAAGCTCACGCAGTTCCTCCATCACCCACTCACCGATTTGTTGTGAAGGAATTTCTTTTTCGCCACAGGTGCGAATACGCTGGGTGATGCGATTAATGGCATCGTCGATATCTTCGGTGCTAACGGGGCGTTTTTCCAGTGCTTTGAGCATGCCATTGCGGATACGCTCAAGGTCAAATGAGACACGGCTTTGATCGCTTTTGATCACGCGTGGCATCATAATTTCAATGGTTTCATAAGAGGTGAAACGCTCATTACATTGATTGCATTGGCGCCGGCGGCGGATCTGATTGGTTTCAGCCACAACACGTGAATCTGTTACTTTGGTATCAGGGGCGCCGCAAAATGGGCAATTCATACTACCTTCCTAGTCAGCTAAGACAGCAGCAGTATAGTCAGGGATTGTGTGGCTGTCATTACTAAAGCTTACGCACAAAGTGGTGTGACACAATGTCAAAGTGCTCTCTTAGATAGAATCGGTGTGCGCCAAAGCGTTGTACGCCCGAATCTAATGTGATTGTTGTGCAACCCTGGGATTGAGCATAATCACACAGGTAATCGATCAGTGTTTTGGCATAACCCTGACTACGATGTACCTGATCAGTGATCAGGTCATCAACATACATTACACGACTGTGGTGAGACAATAAGGTTAAAAAACGTATACCAGCACACGCGAGCACTTGTTGTTGGTCTTCAATATAGTGCAGCTCAAACCCTTCGGTGAACTGTTGTTGTATTTGTAAAATCATTTGTTGTTGCTGGTCGGTGTAGTGGGGACGTAATTGCAATAATACTGGTAGACAGGATTTGATTTCCTCAACCGTGTGTGCTCGTTTAATTTGCATGGGCGTGATAATCTTGTCTGGGTAATAAAGCCATTGTTATGAGAATTGCTGTCAGATGCAAGATCTTATTTATTCTCAAGGTAGAGCCCGCTGTGGATGGTGTGGTGATGATCCATTATATCAAACTTACCATGATCAAGAGTGGGGTCGGCCCAGTTATGATGAAGTACACTTATTTGAAATGTTGATTTTAGAAGGTGCTCAAGCTGGACTAAGTTGGATTACTATTTTGCGCAAACGCCATGCTTACCGTGATGCTTTTGTTCAGTTCGATGCCCAAGCCATGGCCTGTATGAGTGAGGCGGACCAGCAGTTGCTATTGCACAACCCTGGTATTGTGCGTAACCGTTTGAAGATTAAAGCGGCAATTGAGAATGCGCGTGCCTATCTTAAGCTTAGAGAGCAAGGTCATACTTTGAGCCACTTTTTGTGGCAGTTTGTTGATGGTGAGCCGCTAATAAATCACTGGCATACACTAACTGAGTTGCCAGCCCAAACCACGGTCTCACAGGCCATGAGCCGTGAGCTTAAACGCTGTGGTTTTCGCTTTGTCGGCCCAACGATTTGTTATGCCTTAATGCAATCAGTGGGCATGGTCAATGATCATCTGGTCGGATGTAGCTGTCATCCTGGCAGGTGATGTGACGCTTTGTGTCAGAACTGTGTTTTCTTATAAGGAAATGTGAGTAACTCCACATGCTTTGATAGCAAATCGGGGATAAAATGGCTTTGTCAAGAAGGAAACAGGGTTATTTTTACTACTTTGTTCACATTGGCTTCGACAGGTCGAAATAACCCATTGTGAGCAGATTGAAGACCGGTTTCATTCTAACTTATTGATTTTTATGTTAAAAATAGTGATGGATTGTGGCAAAATGGCAGCGACGGCATAATGGGGTTATGACAGTTTGTGGTTTGTTCACATAGTTATCCACAGAATGGCGTGAGATAGTAAGAAAACAACAGTTTTGTGGATAACTGTGTGAGTATTACGCGAGTAAAGGCGATAAATTTGGAAAAATCAAATATTTGGCAGGTTGCTGTTAAAGGACCCTTTAGTGGTGCTTTGGATTATTTAACAACCTGTCAGGACCTTGTGCCTGGCATGCGGGTGTTAGTACCCCTGGGGCAGCGTAGTGTAATAGGTTTATTGATCGCGCCAACTGAGCGTGCGGCTGTTGAGATCAGCCAATTGAAATCGATTCAGGCAATTATTGATACACAGCCTATAGTGACATCCGCGTGGCTACAGCTAGTCCAGCGCCTGGCACATTATTACCATCAGCCGTTGGGGTTGTTAGTGGATTTAGCATTGCCTAAACGTTTGCTTGATGGTGAGGCGTATCAATGTCATCGGGTGCTGTATGCCTTGACTGAAATCGGCCAGCAGCAACTGCAGCTACCGGGTTGGGCGAAGAAAGCACCGCGACAACATGCCACCTTGCTGGCTGCACAACAGGCCCCATTATCATCGGCACAATTGCAGCAACTAAAGCTTACAGCCAGTGTGCGTCGTGCAATGTTGGACAAAACCTGGCTGAGGGAACAATCAGAAGTGGTCATGCCGATAGCATCAGAAGTGCCTGCTTCAAGCGCTTATGACCTCACCGTTGAGCAGCAGCAAGCGTTGGATCATTGCATGAAAACTACCACGCCGTGGATTGGTTTACTTGAAGGTGTAACCGGTAGCGGTAAAACAGAAGTATATTTGCAGTGGGCGGCTCATTTGCTTACCCAAGGTAAACAAATATTGGTGTTGGTGCCAGAGATTGGCTTGACCCAACAAACCTTGCAGCGTTTTCAAGCCAGATTACAAGTGCCGGTAGCGACCTACCATTCTGCCATGACTGATACTGAACGCATGAGGGTGTGGTACTGGGCACACCACGGTTTGGTGAATGTGGTATTAGGCACGCGCTCGGCTTTACTATTACCCTTTGCTAATTTGGGCGCAATGATTGTTGATGAGTCACACGATCATTCTTATTGGCAGCAAACAACCGTGTACTTTTCAGGGCGTGAAACAGCCTTAATGCGCAGCCAAATTGAATCTGTGCCGGTATTACTGGGCACGGCTACCCCATCGTTGGAGGTGCTTTATCATGCACTTAATGGCCGCTATGATTATTGGCGCCTTACTGCCCGCCATCAAGCAGCTTTGCCAACGCCGCATATTATTGATATGCGCCAACAACCGGTTGAAGGTGGGCTGTCCTATGCATTAAAACAAGTGATGGCACAGCATCTGCAGCAAGGTGGTCAGGTGGTGGTGTTCTTAAACCGGCGCGGCTATGCGCCAGTATTATTATGTCATTGTTGTGGTTGGTCGGCCAAGCATCAAGGCTGTGGGCGCCACTTTACCTGGTATCAGTCACGTCATCGCCTGGTTTGTCATCATTGTGATGTGGTCACTGCAGTGCCAAGTGTTTGTCCGCAATGCAAAGCGGCTGCCACGCAGTTTGTCGGAGTTGGTGCCGGAACAGAGCGCCTTGAAGCAGTGTTGAAACGAACCTTTCCTGATGAGCCGTTAGTGCGCATTGATCGTGATGTAGTGCAGCATAAAGGTGCCTTAGATGCTGCGCTGGACCAGATCCATGCTGGCTTTGCCAAGATTATCATTGGTACTCAGATGATTGCTAAAGGCCATCATTTCACCGCAGTGACACTGGTGGCAGTGGTTGATGTAGATGGTGCTTTATATAGCTTAGATTTTCGGGCCTTAGAGCGATTAGGTCAGGTGATTACTCAAGTGGCTGGGCGTGCCGGCCGTGCTGACAAACCAGGTGAAGTGTATTTACAGACCCATCAGCCCGATCATCCAATGCTGCGCTTACTGTTAAAAGAAGGCTACCATGCATTAGCAAAAAAATTGTTAGTCGACCGCCAGCAAGTCGGCTGGCCACCCTTTTCTTATTTGGCGGCGATCAGAGCTGAAGGTAAGCAACAAAGGATTGTGATCCAAACATTGCAACAAATTAAACAGCAAGTACTCAGGCAACAAGCTGCACCGTTAACCTTGTCAGGTCCAGTGCCTTGTTTGCTGTCGCAGCGTGCTGGCCTGTATCGCTATCAGTTGTTATTGCAGGCATCTGAGCGTAAAGTGCTACATCAATGGCTGCAATGGTTACAAACGTTGTCGATGCCCACTAGTGTTCGTTTACAATGGCTGGTAGACCCCCAAGAAGTTTAGTGGGCAGCGTTCCAATTATCCCCTACACCAATGTCGACAATAAGCGGTACGTCTAACCGTCCGGCCTGCATCATATGTTGTTGGATAGCTGGTCTGGCTTGATCGATCAAATTTTGCGGTACTTCAAAGACCAGTTCATCATGTACCTGCATAATCATATGGATGGGCAGATTTTCCAGTTCTAACCAGCGTTGGATATCAATCATGGCGCATTTAATAATATCTGCAGCGCTACCTTGCATCGGTGCATTGATGGCCGCACGCTCTGCTGCTTGGCGTAGCATGCCATTGTGTGATTGGATGTCGGGTAGATAGAGGCGGCGACCGAATAGGGTTTCCACGTAGCCTTGTTGTTTCGCCAGTTCACGGGTTTCATCCATATAGCGTGCCACACCCGGATAGCGATCGAAATAGGTATTGATATATTGCTGCGCTTGTTCACGGCCGACACCTAACTGCTTGGCCAGGCCAAAGGCAGACATGCCGTAAATCAATCCGAAATTAATCGCTTTGGCACGGCGGCGCAATTCACTGGTAACATTAGCTTCGACAACACCGAATACTTCACTGGCAGTGCGAGTATGGATATCGGCACGGTCTTTAAAAGCTTGGATTAGCGAAGGGTCCTGTGATAAGTGTGCCATGATGCGCAACTCTACTTGAGAATAGTCTGCAGCCATAATGACATGGTCAGACGGGGCAATAAAGGCGTCGCGGATGCGTCGTCCGGTTTCGGTGCGGATCGGAATGTTTTGCAGGTTTGGGTCAGAGGAAGATAGCCTTCCGGTGCTGGTGATATGTTGGTGGTAGCGCGTATGCACGCGGCCGGTGTCGGGGAGGATCATACGTGGTAGCTTGTCAATATAAGTTGACTTGAGTTTGCTCAAATGGCGATATTCCAGGATCAATTTGGGTAGCTTGTAAGACAATGCCAGTTCTTGTAATACTGACTCAGCAGTCGAAGGTTGGCCCTTTGGGGTTTTCTTGATGACTGGAATTTGATGTTTCTCATAGAGAATCTCTTGTAATTGCTTGGGTGAGCTTAAGTTAAACGGTTGGCCGGCCTCACTATAGGCTTGCTGCTCCAGTTTATCAATTTGTATCGCCAGGTCATGACTTTGCTGTTGCAATACCTTAGCATCAATCAACACACCATATAGTTCCATTTGTGTAAGCACATGCATACAAGGCATTTCTTCGGTTTCAAACAGCTTATACAGTTGTGGTGTTGCCAGCAGTTTTTGTTTGAGAATATGATAAATTTGCAACGTTATGTCGGCGTCTTCAGCAGAGTAATGTGAGGCTGTGTCTAAATCAACTTGGCTAAAGCAAATCTGCTTGGCGCCTTTGCCGGTAATATCCTCATATTTGACCATTTGGTGGCTGAGATACTTCTGGGCCATGCTATCGAGGCCATGGCGTTCGCTGCTTGGATTGAGAATGTAGGAGGCCAATGGTGTGTCAAATACCCCCCCTTGTAATTGAATACCGGCCCGTGCCAGAACTTTGATATCGTATTTAAGGTGTTGACCGACTTTTTTGATATTGGGATTTTCCAATAAAGCTTTAAGCTCTTGCCAGGTTTGCTCGTTGTTAAGTTGCTGCGGTACATCAAGATAATCGTGTTGTAGGGGTAAATAGGCCGCTTCACCAGCAGCAGTTGCAAATGAGATGCCGACCAGTTTGGCTTGCATAGCATCTAAACTGGTGGTTTCGGTATCTACTGCCACCAGGGTGGCGGCTTTTATTTTGTCATGCCATTGCTGCCAGGTTTGCCGGGTGAGAATACAAGTGTAGTCTTTAGGTTTGATAGGCTTTGCAGCCTCTGATTCCATTTCTTTTAACCAGCTCTTAAATCCCCATTGCTTGAGTGCTTTGCGTAGCCTGGATTCATCAGCCGGCTGCATGGCCATTGACTCCAAGGGCAATGACATACCCAATTTACAGTCGATGGTGACTAATTTTTTAGACAGATCAAGTTGGTCCAGGTTATCACGCAGGTACTCACCAACCTTACCGCCAATTTCATCGGCGTGAGCCTTGAGGTTATCAAGTGTGCTATACTCGCTCAACCACTTGGCAGCAGTTTTTGGCCCCACTTTAGGTACACCGGGTATATTATCAGAACTATCACCTACCAGTGCCAGAAAATCGATCATCTGCTCTGGGTTGACCCCAAACTTTTGCTTAACGTAGGCGCCGTCCATCGTGGTGCCTTTCATGGTATCGACAATATGTACGTGAGCGTGAATGAGCTGCGTCATATCTTTATCACCAGTAGAGATCAATACTGATTGACCGTGCTCTAGTGCTTGGTGTGTCAGTGTGCCAATAATATCATCGGCTTCCACGCCTGATTGCTTGATCAATGGAAAACCCATTAACTGAATCATCTCGTGCAGTGGTTCGATTTGTACCGCCAGGTCTTCTGGCATGGCGATACGGTTGGCTTTGTAATCAGGGTATAGTTCATGGCGAAAATTTTTACCCTTGCTATCAAAGACGACCACACAGTGTTTGGGTTCATAGTCTTTAAGCAGGCGACGCAGCATATTGAGTACACCGAGCATAGCGTTGGTCGGATGGCCATCATCATTAGTCAATGTCGGTGGTAGCGCATGGTAAGCGCGGAACAGGTACGATGAGCCATCGACTAGAATCAAAGGTTTTGTCATGATAGATTGCTATAAAATCAAACTGCTATCAGAGTAGCAAAGATGTGGGCAAGGGCGCTATTTTGTTATTGTGATATTAATAACCCAAAATCACCGGCGGTGCGTTACCGTTATCGTATCTAGAAGATTGTTGAGTGAACATCGCATGGGCGGCTCTGCAGGATAGCGGTTCAGATGGCCCTCTATTGGCAAAAAACACTTGTTCAGTAATCCCCATAGCGCGTAAATCAGGGTGCTGACACAAGGCATTCAGGTGGTGAGCGCCTAAATTAGTCTTCAAGCAAATTGCAGGTGTGGTTGGTTGTCGCAGGTTATTAAGCCTGTGTTCTATATTTGCTCTGGCAGCAGCTAACTGGCGCGCAGCGATAATGGCAGTGGCTAGATGGTGTAGACGACGTGCATCAACAACCTCAACATCATCTGCCTGCAAGCTCTCATCAACGTGTTCTAAGTGCACTACCGGTTTATCTGCGGTGCTATCATGGCGTATAGTCACACGTGATTCTACCGGTGCCGGCGCATCTTCTGTTGTGGCATCGGCTGATTGCATTGCCAACTGAATTTCACCTGTTGGACTTACGCTAACGTCGGATACGGTTATTTCTGCAGTTACTCCATCCAATGCCAGTGCTTTGGCAGTTTGCTGGGCAGCTTTTTCAAAAAATACTTTAGCTGCCAGTGGAACAATGATATGGTCTCTTAACTGCTCAGTTAATGCCTCTAGTTGTGGATCTTCGACGGTTGACCAAAGATCAGGCTTTGTTAATTGCTCTGTCAGAAAATGCAACGCTTCTAAGGCTTCTTGCAGTAAGCGTTGTCGCTGTTCATGCAGGGCTTTAAGACGACTTTCATCAGCCGGACTGGTGTTGTCAATTTGCTGTTGGATTTCATGCTCTCTTTCACGTATAACGCACACTACCAATTGCGCTGCGAGACTGCCAGGCAAGCCTTTTAACCAGTGCAACGCCATATCGTAATCACCGGCTTGATACGCCCGCACAGCCTCGGTAATTTTCAGTAGCGTGTCCGTATCAGCTAACTCAGCCATAACAAACTCCTTTTGGTAATTATCTAATAATAGCAAATACTATTGCTGTGATACAAATTTTATTTAGATATCGACAAGGTTGCCTGATGAAACCGACATGAGCCATTGCTTTTGCTCACCCGCGATCATGAAAATGCTTTCCTAAATTAAAGGTGGTAAGCTTTTATGGTAGCCCTTCAA
>JANQIS010000259.1 GCA_028282045.1 Gammaproteobacteria bacterium | reverse complement strand
AGTGACGAGGACGGTCGCGGCCCAAATGATGGGTGACGTCAGGAGAGGCGATTTTGGACAGGAGTCCAAAATCAATACCTCGAGTAGTCACTCACTTGAAGCAATGAAAGGCGCGCCGTTGCTGATAAGCACTGACCAGGAGGGTGGTATCGTAACCCGTATGCCGGCTAACCAAACAGCGACTTTCTCAGGGAATATGGCAATTGGCGCTGCAACTTTGGGACAAGCCAGGGGGCATAATGATTATTCCTATGCGGTGGGCAATGCGCTTGGTAATCAATTAAAAAGCGTTGGTATTAGCATTGATAATGCCCCGGATGTTGATGTTAATGCCAACCCGAAAAATCCGGTTATTAACGTGCGGGCATTTTCCGATGATCCCAGTCTGGTTGCTAAGCTCGCAGAGGAGATGCTGCATGGTATCCAGGCTGCTGGTGTGGCAGCAACGCTTAAGCATTTTCCAGGACATGGCGATACTGATACTGATAGTCATACGGGCTTGCCCATTGTTCATCATAATTGGGAGCAGGCGTGGAGTATTGATCTTTACCCGTTTGAGCACATCATTAAAAATGCCAACCCGGCACTGATTATGACAGCACACATTCAATATCCGGCATTGGACGACAGCAAAATTTATGCTGATAAAAAACGACAATATATTACAGCACCGGCAACACTGTCGCGTAAAATCCAGCATGACATTCTGCGTGGAACAGGGGTCATTGGTGGCAAGCAGGCACTTGGATTTAAAGGCGTTACAGTGACAGACGCATTAGATATGGGTGCCATATCAGATAATTTTACCAATACCACCGCAGTGATTGATGCATTTAAAGCCGGAGATGATATTGCATTAATGCCGGTTAAAATCACCACTGAGGCCAACAAAGGCAAATTGGCTGCATTGATTAATGCAGTCAGCAAGGCGGTGATGGATGGCCAGATCAGCCAACAAGAACTTGATGCCTCAGTGTTACGTATCTTGCGATTGAAAGTTCAGCTCGGTTTATTAAAGTTAAACACCACCCTAAAGCAGCATACCAGTAGTAACCAGACGTATGATCCGCGTCAATTGCAAACGGACCTGGCCAATGCCAGTGTGACCTTGGTGCAAAACAACCATCATGTTTTGCCTATTCATTTGCAGGCGGGGCAACACATTCACATTTTAACCCCCTGGGGTGAACAAGGTGCTGCCATTGCTGAGGAAATCAAAATCTTACAAGCACAAGGTAAGTTACCCGGTGAGCTTACAGTAAGCTACGATAAAATTTCACTAACCACTGAAGCACAACAAAAAGCTAAAGTTGATAAAGCAGACATTATTATCGTCGGTGATTTGGCAACCACATCAGCACCGATTAGTGCGCTGGGATATCAGCTTGCATCGATCAATAGCGGCTCGTTAGTGTTTCCTGAAATGCCCATGGGTGATAGTACCCAGCAGCTTAGTCCTTTCCCGCTGTTAACTGTGAGATCACAAGATGGTATCAGAGATGCAAAATTTGCTTACGATATTTTAAAGTATGCCCATGATTCAGGTCATAAGAAGACCATCTTCGTGAGTGTATTAGCACCGTATGACTTGCCTAATTACAAGCAGGTATCCGATGCCATGCTGGCGGGTTATAACTATTACGGTTATTTAGCACCAAAAGGGCAAAGCGGTTATTTCAGAGGGCCATCTATGCAGGCAGTTGCACGCATAATTTTTGGCGTGGTAGCCCCGTCAGGTAAACTGCCCGTCAACGTTCCCGATCCTGTTACCCAGAAAACCCTTTATCAGAGA
Organism: Gammaproteobacteria bacterium; assembly: GCA_028282045.1. Lineage (GTDB taxonomy): Bacteria > Pseudomonadota > Gammaproteobacteria > Francisellales > CACEW01 > JANQIS01. The sequence continues at coordinate 1,969 of JANQIS010000259.1, read as the reverse complement.
GGTTTCGGTTTAACCTATGCCGCCAAAATTTCGGTGCTCAATAAAGGGTGGTATATATTGCGAGTGACATCAGCAGATTATGATAGTGGTAAACAACAGAGCACCGATTTACTACTCGGTCAGCACGCCAACTTGACCGTCCCTAATCATTCATACATACAATTGCACGCTCTGGCAGGCAAATCTACTGCAATTTATGTGGATAACCAGTCAACCATGAATATTACCTGTTGGGGTACAACGTTAATTGGCTTTCAGTGTCAATCAACGTGATGGAGGTGTCTTGTTACAATCGCTTCCCACACCATATCATTTTGCCGCGCTTTTGGGTATAATCGCGCCCGCAATATGTTGACTAACCCCAAGGAGTGATCAATGGCAGTTGAGCAAACCCTTTCTATTATCAAACCGGATGCGGTGGCGAAGAATGTCATCGGCCAGGTTTTAAGCCGGTTTGAAGTCGCTGGTTTGAAAATTGTGGCAGCAAAAATGATGCACTTGAGCCGTGAACAGGCAGAAGCTTTTTATGCTGTACATAAAGAACGACCATTCTTTAATGCACTGGTGGAATTCATGATTTCTGGGCCGGTGATGGTACAAGTGCTGCAAGGTGAAGGTGCCATTTTGAAAAACCGTGAATTGATGGGGGCGACAAACCCACAAGAAGCAGCGCCGGGTACGATTCGTGCTGATTTTGCTGATAGCATCGATGCTAATGCCGTACATGGTTCTGATGCGCCGGCAACTGCCCGGCAAGAAGTAGCCTTTTTCTTTGGTGATGAGATTTTTAACCGTTAAGTCGTTAACCGTGAAAAACACCTGTAAGTGTTGAGTGTTTATTAGGTTGGATTTGAAAACGATAGGGTATTTGGCGAACGAAGCTAATGCTCAAAAATCGCGTTACTCACAATAGATGAAGCCGCTTTGATGAATATGCAAGAGAAGATTAACCTGCTGGGTTTGAGCCAGTCACAAATGACTGAGGTGATGGCTCGTATCGGTGAGAAACCATTTCGTGCCAAGCAATTATTACAGTGGATTCACCAGCGAGGGGTCATTGATTTTAATGCGATGACTGATCTGGCGAAATCACTACGCGCTAAATTAACAGAAATTGCCACTATTGAAGCACCGCAAGTCATTTTCCGTAAACCCTCCACTGACGGTACGCGCAAATGGGTGTGTAAAATGCCTGATGGCAATGCCATTGAAACCGTGTATATCCCAGAGGCTAATCGTGGTACTTTATGTGTGTCTTCTCAGGTAGGGTGTATGCTTACCTGTAGCTTTTGCTCCACCGGAGCACAAGGTTTTAATCGTAACTTAAGCGCAGCAGAGATTATCGGCCAGCTCTGGGTCGCAGCACGTGAACTCTCCAAAGAAAATGGCCGGCATGATCGCCATGTCACTAATGTGGTGATGATGGGTATGGGCGAGCCATTGCTTAATTATGATAATGTTGTTAGCGCCATGGATTTAATGTTTGATGATTATGCTTATGGACTGTCCAGACGCCGTGTCACTTTAAGTACATCAGGTATTGTACCGGCTATGTATGATCTGGCAGATGATTTGGGCATATCATTGGCCGTATCTCTCCATGCGCCGGATGATCAACTACGTAATGAAATAGTACCGATTAACCGTAAATACCCCTTATCTGAATTAATGGCCGCTTGCCGTCATTATGTAAAGAAAGACCCACACAAAAGCATTACCTTTGAATATGTGATGTTACAAGAGGTTAATGACAGCCCTGAACAAGCCTATGCATTAGTTCAACTCCTCGAAGGCGTCAACAGTAAGGTTAATTTGATTCCGTTTAACCCATTTGCCGGCACGCGTTATCAGCGTTCCAGCAATAACCGTATTCACGCCTTTCGCCGTATCCTGGAAGCAGCACGTATTGTCACGACCATTCGTAAAACCCGTGGTGATGATATTGATGCAGCCTGCGGTCAGTTGGTAG
>JANQIS010000198.1 GCA_028282045.1 Gammaproteobacteria bacterium | reverse complement strand
CGCTCACAAATGCCAAATCCGCGTTGGATTGTTTACTAAAGATAATTATCGGCCTTGACCGCGTGGCATCACTTGTTTTTCTGTTGGACAAAAAGATAGATGATGACTTCACAGAAAAAGTAGTAGAAAAACTCGCTCAACTAGCGTTTGACAACGAGAGCTGCCGTCAAGAAATGGTGGATGAGGGTGCACTGCCCGGACTGGCTGAATTGTTGCATTCGGAAAAAGCTGAGGAAGCTGAGCAGGCGGCTGCGGCACTTCGAAATATCAGTTTGGGTGGTGACGCGTGCGCTCAAGCCATTGTCGATGCGGGTGTGTTGCCGGGTCTTATTAGGTCGTTGTATTCGACAAAAGGTGAGAGAGCCGGACATGCAATTGCGGCGCTTACCAATAGCAGTGTCGCGTTATCTAAAGCGGTTGTAGACGCGGTAACTTGGTCTCCGGGCCTTGCTTATTTATTGTATTGGATGAAGGGGTATGTGAAGTATAACACTGCGGCGTATCGAAATATTGCGAGTATCGATGATAGCAGTTGTCAGGCCATTGTGGATGCAGGTTTGTTGCCAGTGATAGTTGACTCGCTAAGTTCGAGTGATAGTGGGGAAGCCGAACAGGCGGCTAAAGTGCTTCGAAATGTCGTGTGTGACAGTGATGCGTGTTGCCAAGCCATTGTCGATGCGGGCGCACTGCCCGGCCTGGTTGAATTGTTGCGCTCGACAAAAGGTGAGGAAGCTGAACAGGCGGCAGCGGCACTTCGAAGTATCGTGTGTGACAGTAGTGCGTATCGCCAACAAGCCGTTGTGGATGCGAGAGGAGCACTGCCGGGCCTGGTTGGATTGTTGCGCTCGGAAGAAGGTGAAGAAGCCCAAAATGCGGCAGCGGCACTTCGAAATATCGCGTCTGGTGGTGATATGTGTGGCCAAGCCGTTGTCGATGCGGATGCGCTGCCGGGTCTGGTTAGCTTGCTGGATTCGGAAAAAGGTAGGGAAGCTAAAGAAGCAATTGCGGCGCTTACCAATATTGCGGGGTGCAGTGTCGCGTTATCTAAAGCGGTTATAGACGCGGTAACTCGGTCTCCGGGCCTTGCTCGTTTATTGCATCTGATGAAGGAGCATGTGGAGTATAACACTGCGGCGTATCGAAATATTGCGAGTATCGATAACAGCAGTTGTCAGGCCATTGTGGCTGCGGATTTGTTGCCAGTGATAGTTGGCTCGCTAAGTTCGAGTGATAGTGGGGAAGTTGAACAGGTGGCTAAAGTGCTTCGAGATATCGCGCTTGGTGGTTATAAGTGTTGTGAAGCCATTGTCGCTGCGGGTGCGCTACCGGGTCTGGTTAGATTGTTGCGCTCGACAAAAGGTGAGGAAGCCCAAAATGCGGCTGCGGTGCTTGACTATATCGCATATCACGGCGGCTGCCGTCAAGCCATTGTCGATGCGGGTGCGCTACCGGGTCTGGTTGGCTTGCTGCGCCTGGATGAAGGTGGTATAGACGACCATGTGTTTGCGACACTTCGAAATATCGCACTTGGTGGTTATAAGTGTTGTGAAGCCATTGTGGCGGCAGGTGCACTGCCTTGTCTGGTTGGTTTGTTAGGTTTGGCAAGAGGTGATGAAGCTGAAAGAGTGGTTGAGACACTTGCAAATATCGCGCGTGCTGATGCCGGATACCGTCAAGAAATTCTGCAAATTCTGCAAATAAAGGAATTACCATTTCTTGTTCTTATTGACTTATTGGAATCGACAAACGGTAGCGTGGCTGATCATATGGCTGCCATACTCGGTAATGCGGACATCAAATGTGTATTCGATCAGGTTCGCGAGTTGGCTGATAGGGAAAAAGATCAAACAGAAGCTCGAGATATCCACCATGAAGCGTTTAAACAAGGGCTAATCAGCCTGCTGAAAGGAAAGCTGCCCGATGAAAAGGCTGTAATCAAGTTGGTTGTGAATGAGCATGGAGAGTTGCCTGAAAAGGATACAGTGTCAATTAAGCTTTTGAAGGAACTTGCCAGAGTTATGAAGGTGGAAGGGTTTGATAAGCTAGTAATAGCTGCAGGAGCAAAGAGAACCATTATTAGTTATTCTGCCAGTTCTGCCGGCGCTGCTGCCAGTAGTGCGTTAGTCTGTGCTACCATGAGAATGAGAGCGGCAGCAAGCTCTGTGGAGACTACTCCGACAAATAACGATGCACTATGTTGTGTTGGATGAAACACGTTGGGCCACAAGACAACACAATACCATTTGCCTGTAAAGGTATGGGGCCCAGTTAAAACTGGCGCGCCCGAGAGGATTCGAACCCCTGGCCTTTGCCTCCGGAGGGCAACGCTCTATCCGGCTGAGCTACGGGCGCATCAGAGGCGCTATTCTAACGGGAATATGACTATGCAGCAATTGAGAGTTTGCTAACGCTGGTTCAGTTTTACAAGTTCATCAGTCATTTGGCAGAGCAACTTCATGTCAGCTTGCATCAGTTCAATACGATATTGATGCAGTGGTTCGCTATAACCAAAGGTGAGGCGATTCTTGACTGCTTTAATGCGAGCCTTCAGGCCATCACGTTGCTTTTGCATGTCGCGTAATGACTCCGGTACATTGCTATATTTATTGCGTGAGACAAAGTCACGCAACTTCATCTGGCCTTTTTTATAAATTTTGTGTGAAGTCATAATAAGATCAAGTTGAGCAATTTGATTGACAAGCTCATGATACCAATATTTTTGCTGTTTAAGCAAATTGATATGATACTTTATCGCCAAGCCAACGCTGAATCAGTGCTTTAGTTGCTTGAGGGTGTGCTGTCAATAAGGCATCTGCCAGGTGCTGTGCTTGTGGGAGTAAACCTTGATCGCGAGCCAGGTTAGCGATGCGCAATCCCATCTCACCAGTTTGTTTGGTGCCCATCACTTCGCCTGGGCCACGCATTTGTAAATCAGCCTCAGCGAGCTTAAAGCCGTTTGTGGTTTGACGTATGATCTGCAGGCGCTGGCGTGAGCGTTGTGATAGCGGAGATTGATACAGCAATACACAATGACTGGCCTGTGAGCCTCGGCCCACTCTGCCGCGTAGTTGATGTAACTGTGACAGGCCCAGACGCTCGGCATTTTCTATAACCATTACGCTGGCATTGGGTATATCAACGCCCACTTCAATTACCGTTGTAGCAACCAGTAGTTGAATGTGGTTGGCTTGAAAAGCTTGCATTATTTGCTGTTTTTCGGTGGGTTTCATGCGCCCGTGGACTAAACCAATAGTAAGCCCTGGCAGTTCTTGTTGTAGTTGCGCAAAAGCACCTTGTGCGGCTTGTGCTGAGAGCGCCTCAGATTCCTCAATTAAGGTGCATACCCAATAGACTTGTTGCCCGTTCAGGCAGGTTTGTCGGATGCGCTGTATCACTTCATCACGGCGTTGGTTGTTGATCAAAATAGTATTAACCGGTGTTCGTCCGGGCGGCAGTTTATCAATAATAGATACATCCAGGTCAGCATACACTGTCATGGCTAAAGTACGAGGAATTGGTGTGGCCGTCATAATGAGTTGGTGGGGTAATTGGTCTTGTTGTTCACCTTTCTTTTGCAGGGCTAAGCGCTGAGCTACACCAAAGCGATGTTGCTCATCAATGACCACTAAACCGAGGTCATAATATGGTACGTCTTCTTGGAATAACGCATGTGTGCCAACGATTACCTGCGTTTTACCCTCAACTAATGCATTCAGTGTGTCACGGCGTTGTTTGGCAGTCAGTTTGCTGGCTAACCAGGTCACGCAAATATTAAGCGGTTCAAGGTAGTTTTTGAAGTTCTGATAGTGCTGCTCAGCTAAGATTTCAGTCGGCGCCATAATGGCCGCTTGTTTGCCGGAAGCCACTGCTTGTAGTAAAGCAATGAGTGCTACAACCGTTTTACCACAGCCCACATCACCTTGTACCAGACGCATCATGGCTTTGGGATGTTTAAGATCGGTTTCAATCTCGGTGATTACATGCTGCTGCGCTGCGGTGAGCGCAAAGGGTAATTGCGCTAGTAAAGTTGCTTTGAGATCGGTGCAAGTCAGTGCAGGTGCCGGAACTTGTCGCTGCTGTTGACGCCGTTGGCGCAACGCCAGGCGGTGTGCCGTCAATTTCTCTAGCGCCAGACGCTGTTGGGCGGGATGATGGCCATTTTGTAAGGCAGTCTGATCAGTGTCGGGTGTTGGTTGGTGAACCGTCTCTAAAGCATCCTCCAAATTGGGAATATGGTACTGTTGTAACAAGTTTTGTGGTATCAACTCCAACGGCGCTTGACGATGCAGGTTGCTGAGAATGTGCTGTATCCACTGGCGCAATTTGGCCTGGCTGATACCTTCAATAGCCGGATAAACGGGAGTAAGACGATCAGAGAGAATAGGCGTTTGTTGGTCTTTGAGTATGTGGTATTGAGGATGCACCATCTCCAGTGACTGAGGCCCTTGACGCACCTCGCCAAAGCATTGGATAGAGGCACCTTCGTGTAGCTGTTGGGCTTGTTGAGGATAAAAATGGAAAAAGCGCAGCAGTAAATAACCATGCTGATCAGCGATATGACATAATAACATGCGTCGACGTGTCGTCACGATTTCGCTCTTAACCACTTTGCCACGCACTAGTACGTGGCTACCGATCTTAAGATGACTCAGTGGGTAGAGTCGGGTGCGATCTTGGTAGGTGCGTGGCAGATGAAACAATAAATCCAGCGGTGACACAATGCCTGCTTTTTCAAGTTTTTTAGCCAGTTGTGAGCCCAGCCCTGGCAGTTGTGTTAGCTGCGTCATGACTTGATTTGTCTGGTATTGTTTTATGTTTAACCCATCTTGCTAGAAACCTGAAGCCAAGGCAAGGCGATATCATTGTGCGTTAGTGTATGTTAGAGCCTGGCGAACACATTCTATTGCTTTTCCCTATTAGCAGCCAAACATCGTTTTTGATACTATGTGGCAGTTATGTAAAGCAGGAACATCTTATGCGCATTCTTACAGGTATTACACCTTCTGGCACCCCGCATTTGGGCAACTACATCGGTGCGATCAAACCGGCTTTGTTGCGTCAGTCTCAAGGGGAAGCGTTGTACTTTATTGCTGATTTACATTCGTTGGTAAAATTATGGGATGCTAAACTACGCCAGCAATATATCCTTGAATTAGCGGCCACCTGGCTTGCCTGTGGTCTGGATCCGGATAAGACGGTATTTTATTTACAATCACAGGTGCCGGAAATTTCAGAACTGTCCTGGATCTTAAATAGTGTTGCTGCCAAAGGGCTGTTGAATCGCGCTCATGCTTATAAAGACTTAGTTGCCAAGAACCGTGAGGCTAAAGAAGACGATGATCATGCTATTACCATGGGGTTGTTTTGTTACCCTGTGTTGATGGCGGCTGATATCATCGGTTTTAATGCTGATTATGTGCCAGTGGGCAAAGATCAGGTGCAGCACATCGAAATTGCCCGTGATATTGCCGGGCGCTTTAATCATTTATATGGCGAGGCATTTACCCTGCCGCAGGCAATTGTCGATGATGATACTGCAACCCTGCCTGGCTTAGATGGCCGCAAAATGAGTAAGAGCTACGGTAATACTATTCTTCTGTTTGAATCAGCTAAAAGACTGCGCAAATTAATTAATAAGATCGTAACGAATTCCTTGCCCCCTCAAGCACCTAAACAAACCGAAGGGTGTAGTTTGTTTCAAATTTATCGTGCTTTTGCAACCCAAGCCGAACAACAAGACGTGGCTGTGCGTTATGCCAACGGTATTGGCTGGGGGGAGATGAAACAATTATTATTTGAAAAAGTGGATGCAGAGCTTGCCAGCGCGCGTGAGCGTTATGAGTATTATATGGCTCATCCGGCAGAAGTTGCCGATATCCTCGATCAGGGCGCACAAAAAGCGCGCGCCATGATGATACCGATACTTGATAAAGTGAAGGTATTATCGGGTCTGGGACGCTTAGTATGAGCCAATTGGCGCGCGGCCAATGGGGCGGTCAATGGGCCTTTGTATTGGCTTCAGCCGGTGCTGCGATCGGTTTGGGTAATATTTGGAAATTTCCTTACATGGCCGGCGATAATGGCGGTGGTGCTTTTGTTATCGTTTATTTGGTTTGTGTGATTATCATCGGTTTACCGGTAATGGCTGCAGAAATTTTTATCGACCGGCGCGCGCAGCAAAACCCTATTGATGCCATCAAGACTGTGGCCAAAGAATCTGCTGGTTCGCAACGTTGGAGCGGCTTGGGTTGGTGGGGGTTGCTTGGCTTGTTGTTAGTGCTGTCATTTTATAGTGTGGTTGGTGGCTGGACAGCGTTTTACCTGATCAAAACCCTGACCGGTGGCCTGAATCATTTAAATGCGCATCAGATCAATGCGGTGTGGGGTCACTTTATGGCAAGCCCAGGCAAGATGTTGGCGTATCATTTGGTCTTTATGATGCTCGCCATGGTGGTGGTTGCTATGGGGGTGGAGAAAGGGCTAGAGCGTGCCAGCTTAATTATGATGCCACTGTTATTTGTTGTGTTAATTGCTTTGGTGATTTATGCCTCAGTATCAACCGGACCTTACTTTCATCAAGCGGTAACCTATTTATTCCACCCTGATTGGCACAAGATGACAGCGCAGGTGTTTATCGATGCTATGGGCCATGCTTTCTTTACCCTGGCAATTGGTGTTGGCGCCATGTCTATTTATGGTTCTTATTTGCCTAAGCATATCAGCATTGGTCAGTCGATTGCTGTGACAGCATTGTTGGATGTGATGGTGGCTTTGTTGGCCGGTTTGGCCATTTTCCCATTAATCTTTGCCCACCATCTATCACCGCAAGCAGGACCGGGATTGATGTTTATGAGCTTGCCGATTGCTTTTTCTCATTTGTCCGGCGGTCTGGTATTGGGTTCATTGTTCTTTATTTTACTGCTATTTGCTGCCTGGACTTCATCGATTAATATCGCTGAGCCTTTGGTGGCCAGCTTGTTTGAACGTACCCGTTGCAGTCGCAAAATGGCTGCGTTGATTATTGGTGTGGTTGCTTGGGTTTTAGGTATTGTGTTGGTGCTATCATTTAACCTGTGGTCACATGTGCAACTGTTTGGCCATTTCACACCTTTTGATGCCATCACCGATATGGTGACCAATATTATCCAACCATTGGGTGGTGTGGGCTATGCTTTATTTGCCGGCTGGGTGATTCTCAAGCCGCATTCACGTGAAGAGTTGGACTTTACGCCCAGATGGTTTGGCGCCTGGCGCTTTGCCACCCGCTATGTCGCGCCGATCGGTATTTTATTGATTTTTATTAAGGCGCTAGTTTAAACGTTGGTTTAACACGCCGGCTTATCAACACTAACAGCCAGACCGCCTTGAGCGGTTTCTTTGTATTTTGACTGCATATCTTTGCCGGTATTGCGCATGGTTTTGATTACCTGGTCCAAACTGACATAATGGGTGCCATCACCCATATAGGCCAGCTTGGCGCTGTTAATAGCTGTGACCGAACCAATGGCATTGCGTTCAATGCAAGGTACTTGTACTAGCCCGCCGATAGGATCACAGGTAAGGCCAAGGTGATGCTCCATACCGATTTCGGCAGCGTTTTCTACTTGCGCCACCGTGCCGCCCCAGGCTGCGCATAGTCCGGCGGCGGCCATAGAACATGCCACACCAACCTCACCTTGACAGCCTACTTCCGCTGCTGAGATAGAAGCGCCAAGCTTGAACAAAATGCCGATAGCGCCGGCAGTGAGTAGATAAGTGATAATCCCATCTTCACTGGGATTGCTATCAAAGCGTGTATAGAACTTCAATACTGCCGGGATAATGCCGGCTGCCCCGTTGGTTGGCGCTGTGACTACGCGCCCGCCGGCAGCATTTTCCTCATTGACTGCCAAAGCGTAAAGGTTGACCCAATTCATGCGGTCTTCACGGATTATTTCAGGTGTGTTGGGATCAGTAAGCTTGTTCAGTTGCTCGGCAGCACGGCGTTTAACCTTCAATCCGCCAGGCAAAATGCCAGGGTGATGGCAGCCAGCATCGATACACTGATCCATTACATGCCAGATGTGTAATAGGCTTTCGCGGACTTGTGTTTCAGAGCGCCAGGTTTTTTCATTTTCCATAATAACGCCGGCAATGTCGCTGCCTAACGTTTCGCAATGTGCCATCAGCTCAGCAGCCGTTTTAAAAGGATAGGGCACGACTACTTCTGGTGTCTGATCTAAGCTATCTTGTTCAAAGTTAATGTCGTCTAACACAAAGCCGCCGCCGATAGAGTAAAAGGTATGGGTGTGTAACATATTGCCGGCTTGATCAAAGGCGGTGAATGTTAAAGCATTGGCATGTTTTTCTAGAAATTGATCGTAGTGAAAGATGAGATCGGTTGCTTCATTAAAAGCGATCAGATGCGTAGCGTTAAATACGATACGCTGGTTTTTGCGTATATCATTGAGTAGCTCAGCAATAGTGTCAGGGTCAATAGTTTCTGGTTTGCCGCCGGCTAGTCCGGCCAATACGGCTTTATCAGTACCATGGCCTTTACCGGTGAGTGCCAGAGAGCCGTAGAGATCGACTTTGACTCGCTGGATCTTTTCCCAAAGTGAGCGTTTGCTGCATTCAGCAAGAAATAAATTGGCAGCACGCATCGGTCCGACCGTATGTGAGCTGGAAGGGCCAATGCCGATAGAAAAGAGTTCAAAAACACTAACACTCATTCAATGCTGCTTATAGTAAACCTGAACATACGTTACATTAGATGAGCAAAGGTAAAATTTGTCAATGGATGATAAAGCCGGTTTGATATTATTTTACAACAGGTCGAAATGACCTAATCAGCCCCTAGCTGCCGGTGTGCTTTGGGCTAAGATAACTGCTTATTTTAATAGGAATTTGACTTGGAGCTTCAAGGCGAAAATTGCGCGCCTGGTTGCTCAAAATGCGCTCGTTCATCAGTAGCTGTGTCATGTGATTAATGTGACGTTCAAGTGCTGCTTTGAGTTGTGCGTCACGGATGCTTTTGACAGTTTTGTCGAACTCGTTTAGCGCCAATGCGACGGATTTAATACTCATACCTTTACACTCCTGTTGCTGGTTAAGCTGTTGACTTTAAAAGGATTATCTATTCTCAACAGCTCGTCTGCGTATCTTAATCCTAGCCTAATGCCGCTGTGAGTGCAACAAGATTTGCTATTAAAGATGATGAGTGTTTCTTAGCGTTTGTTGATACTCTTTTCGGGTGTTTTTTGCTATGGTCTGATAGAGATGTTGTTATACCAGGGTAGTAGCTCAGTTTTAAGAATGATTGTAAAATAATGTAAAAAATATGAAAAAATATGATATGCATTATAATTTTACACTTTACTCTTAAGGCGAGGGCGGTTTTAAAGGAGGTTAAGATGCAAATTTATCAGATAAATTTTTATGTTCCGGTGAGTCATCTTGAGCAGGTAAAAATGGCTTTGTTCACTGTGGGAGCTGGGCGATACAAAAATTATGACCAGTGCTGTTGGCAAGTTTTAGGCGAGGGGCAATATCGGCCACTTGATGGCGCGCAACCACACAAAGGTACTGTACTTGAATGTGAGAGAGCACAAGAATATCGGGTGGAAATGATTTGTAAAGAAAACTGTCTAAAAGCAGCACTGTCTGCCTTGGTAGCATCGCACCCTTATGAAGAACCGGCTTACTTTGTTACAGCTTTAGCTACCCCTGTGCTAGAATAATAGCGGCACGATGTTGTAATACAGTATTGATCATGAGCTTGTTAAAAATTGTTGAATACCCGGATCCGATTCTCAAGACGCCAACCGAGCCGGTTGCTGATGTTGATGCTGCTTTGCATCAATTAATCGATGATATGTTTGAGACGATGTATTATGCCGGTGGGGTTGGTCTGGCAGCAAATCAGATTGGTGTGTCAAAACGCTTGTTTATTATGGATATGACGGAGGATAAATCGGCGCCGATGGTGTTTGTGAACCCGCAAATTATCGAACAGTCCGGTGAGATTAGCTACCAGGAAGGCTGTCTGTCTTTCCCGGGTCTTTATCTGGACTTGGTACGCGCTCAAAAAGTGACTGTTGAGGCTTTAGATCGAGAGGGTAAGCAGTTTACCTTTACACGCGAAGATTACTGGGCGCGCTGCTTGTTGCATGAAATTGACCATCTCGATGGCGTAACCTTCTTAGATCATTTTAAACCGCTTAAACGCAAGATGCTGGAAGCTAAATTTGAGAAGTTATGCAAACGCCGTAAGATGTAGCTGATGCGCATTGTTTTTGCCGGCACACCTGATATTGCTGCCACTGTGCTGCGGGCATTGCTGCAAACTGAACATGAGGTAGTGGCCGTTTACACGCAACCTGATCGTCCTGCAGGGCGCGCTCGTCAGCTTAAGGCCAGCCCAGTGAAAATGGTTGCACTGGATCAAGGTATTCCAATTGAGCTACCATCCAGCCTGAAAGAAGCACAGGCTCAAGCTAGATTGGCGCATTATCAATGTGACTTAATGGTCGTGGTCGCTTATGGTGTGCTGTTGCCACAAGCCGTATTGGATATTCCGCGGTTGGGGTGTTGGAATGTGCATGTTTCCTTGTTGCCGCGCTGGCGTGGTGCTGCACCAATCCAGCGCGCCATTGAAGCAGGGGATCAACAAACGGGCGTCAGTATTATGCAGATGGATGCTGGCCTTGATACCGGGCCGATTTTATTACAAGTTGCTTGTGACATCATGCCGGAAGATACCGGTGGATCGTTACATGAGCGTTTAGCTGACCTGGGTGCACAAGCATTGCTGCAAACTTTGCAGCGGTTGGCCCAGGGTACGTTAAAGCCAATGGCACAGCCTGAATACGGCGTGACTTATGCCCATAAGCTTAGCAAGGCACAGGCTGTATTGGATTGGCGTTGCGATGCTGTGGTATTGGCGCGCCAGGTGCGTGCCTACAACCCGTGGCCGGTGAGTGTTTCGCAAATTAACCGACAAACGGTACGTATTTGGCAGGCACAAGCCCTGCCTGAATCACATGAGTATGCTCCAGGTGTTATTGTGGCTGTGCAAGCTGATGGCATTGATGTTGCATGTGGGGATGGTATATTGCGCCTAACGCATTGTCAGTTGCCAGGGAAAAAGGTCTTGACGGCGCGTGATATCGTCAATCAACATGGCCATCCTTTCGTTATAGGAGTACAATTTGATGTCCCAGCCGGCGATTAGTATTACAGGCTTGAGCAAGCGTTACCATAACGGTTTTGAAGCGCTCAAGAATGTTGATCTTACTGTGAATAAAGGTGATTTCTATGCTTTGCTTGGCCCCAATGGCGCAGGTAAATCTACCACTATTGGTATACTTACCTCGCTGGTGAATCGTTCTGCCGGCGAGGTTCTCATTGATGGTATTGATTTAGCGCGTCATCCTTCACTGGCCAAAGCTAAGCTCGGTGTGGTACCACAAGAATATAATATTAATATTTTTGAAACCTGCTGGCAGATTTTGATGAACCAAGCCGCATTTTATGGTGTGTCAAAACCAGTTGCACAGCAACGTACCATACAGTTACTCAAGCAATTAGAGTTGTGGGACAAGCGTAACACCATCGCTGGCAATCTCTCAGGTGGAATGAAGCGTCGTTTGATGATTGCCCGTGCGCTGGTGCATGACCCGCAAATTCTGATCCTCGATGAGCCTACCGCGGGTGTGGATGTAGAAATCCGCCAATCAATGTGGCGCTTTTTGGTTGAGCGTAATAAAAAGGGGCTGACGGTAGTGTTGACAACGCATTACTTGGAGGAGGCTGAAAGCCTTTGTAATCGTGTGGCGATCATCGATCATGGTAAGATTGTGCTGGAAGCGACTATGCGTGACTTACTATCCCAGTTAGAGCAGGAAGTGTTGATCTTTTATCTTGAAAAACCCATGCGATGTGATCCGAAAATTCAAGGGTTTTCCTACTCAATGATTGATGATCATACCTTGGAAATTGAAGTTAAACGTGGCCAGGTGCTGAACGAAATTTTTGCAGCGCTTAACCGTTGTGATATTCCGGTTACCTCGATGCGTAACAAAGCCAACCGTCTTGAGCAATTGTTTATGCGGTTGGTTAACAAGAAAAATGCTTCGGAGGTGGTATGAATTCCCGGGCTTTATGGATTGCTTTTAGTGGCTTGGCATATAAAGAAGTGCGCCGTGTATTTCGTATTTGGGTGCAAACGCTGTTGCCTTCAGCCATTACGATTACGCTCTATTTTTTGATTTTTGGACGGGTGGTTGGTTCACGTGTTGGCATGATGGATGGTGTGAGTTATATGGTTTACATCACCCCGGGGTTGATCATGATGCCAGTGATTACCAATGCTTATGCTAATGTGGTGAGTTCGTTCTTTGGTGCGCGCTTTAATCGCTCTATCGAAGAATTGTTGGTCTCTCCGATGCCTAGCTGGCTGATTTTGACGGGTTATTTATCTGGCGGTGTGGTGCGTGGTTTGGTCAATGGTCTGATCGTTAGTGTTATTGGTGCGGTGCTCTCAGGCATTCATGTGCAGCACCCGGTGCTGATGTTGGTGACGATTGCCATTTGCTCGGTGCTATTTTCCTTGTTGGGTTTTATTAATGGTATGTTCGCACGTAAGTTTGATGATTTATCCATTGTTACCACGTTCCTGCTGACACCTCTGATCTACCTGGGCGGCGTATTTTACAGTATCCACAGCCTGCCGCCGTTTTGGCGCATGATCTCAATGGTTAACCCGGTCCATTATATTATTGAAGCCTTTCGTTATACTATGATTGGGATTGGCGGTGATAGTTACGGCTGGTCGATGGTGGTCATTTGTCTGCTAACGGTAGGCATCTTTATCCTGTGTCATGAGATGTTGCGACGGGGTATTCGTATCAGGTCTTAATAGCGCTAATTCAGTATTACTTGATCAGGGCTTAACGATATCACCATCTTCATCCAACTCAGGATAAGGTTGGCCTTTGTTGTGGTAATACCTAGCCACTTTAGGCTGCATCCACTCAAAACGAGTTTGACGTAATGTCCTGGCATCAAGATGACACTGATCATACAAACCGGCCTGATCACGTTGGCGTTGTAACTCATATAAGATTACCGCAGTGGCCACCGAGACGTTAAGCGATTCGACCATACCCATCATGGCAATAATGATATGCTGATCAGCGCGTTGGGCAGCATGCTCGCTCACCCCCCACTTTTCTGCGCCCATTAAAATAGCGCACGGTTGGGTGAAATCTGCTTGGCGAAAATCAATTGCCTGGTCGGATAAATGGGCAGCATAGACGGTCATGCCTTGAGTTTTGATGGCGTCAAAGGCTTGGTCAAAGTCATCGTGGATCGTAAGATCAACCCACTGGTCACTACCCATACTGGTGCCGCGAAATAATTTTAATGCCTCATGGCTCTCCACCGCATGTATCTGGGGGACACCAACGGCATCACAGCTTCTGATGATCGCTGAGAGGTTATGGGCTTTGTGGACCTGGTCTAATAAAACGGCGACATCAGGTTGGCGTTTTGCTAATACGCGATCGACGCGATTTAAGCGAGCTTGAGTCATGATGGTTTACAATCAACAAAGTTGGGCTTTATAGTACCACCATATGATCTTAGTGTCAGAGACCAGCTAACTATGCAACGTAAACAATTGCTCCAATTTTTCAACCCGATACTGAGTATGTTGATTCTGACTCTGGGCAATGGGCTGTATACCACCATCACGACACTACAGTTAAAATCGATGCAGTTGTCGGCGTTTTCTATTGGTTTGGTTAGTGCTGCTTACTTTATTGGTTTGACGCTGGGGCCATTTCATACCCAATATACTATTGTCAGGGTCGGGCATATTCGCGCCTATGGGGTGTTCGCCGGCATTATGACTGCCTCAGTATTGGTGCAAGGCATGACTCATATGGTGTTTGCCTGGGCGATGCTGCGTTTCTTTGCCGGTTATGCGCTAGCCGGTTTGTTTATCTGTATAGAAAGCTGGTTACTTGCCGGTGCAGAGGATAACGCTAAAGGGCGTGTTATGGGTTTGTACCTGTTTGTTTATTATATTACCCAGGCGTGTAGTCAGCTATTGCTGAAAATTAACTTCTCAGATGATTTGATGCAGTTTGTTTTTATTGGTCTGATGGCGGTGATCTCTATTCTGCCAGTGATGCTGACACGGTTTTCTGCCCCACGACCGGATGACATGCAGCTAACATCACCTTTGGTTTTGTTACGTAAGGTGCCGTTAGGTATGTGGGCAAGCTTTTTGGGGGGCATGCTGCTGGCAGTAATTTATACTATGTATCCTCTGGTATTGAAACTATCCGGTTTTTCGCGTCATGATATTGCGCTGATGATGTTCGCCACTGTATTGGGTGGTGCATTATTGCAACTGCCTGTGGGTAAGTTTTCCGACATGATTGACCGGCGTAAGGTACTGTTTCTTGTATGTATGATTTTAGCCATATTGGCACTGGTGGGTTTGCTATGGCACCATGGCTTTTGGGTGGTGTTGGCTTTGTCATTTTTGGTCGGCGGGTTTTGCTTTACCATTTACCCGTTGGCCATTAGCCACACAGGTGATTACGTTGAACCAGCATTGGCGGTGTCAGCAATTACCGTGCTGACAGTGGTTTATGGTTTGGGTTCAGTGATTGGTCCTATTGTGTTGCCGGTTTATCTGCACTGGCATATGAGCGGTTACTTTGCCTTTTTAATAACGGTTGCTATCTTATTGGCAGCCATTTGTTTATGGCGCATGACAAAGCGTGATGCAGTACCATCAGCAGAACAAGCTTCTTATGTGCCGGTGCAACCGCAAATTCAAGTGCCGTCAACAGCCGTGGTGGAGCAGTTAGATGTGTCAGATAATACAACCCAAACATAACGCTGACCTGGCTATTGGCCTTCAAATTTAATCAGCCTGTTTTAAAAATACTCTTGCATTGGGTAACTGACTTTTACATAGTAGTAGCTGTCTTAATGGTCGTGTTTCAAAAGTGTTGTTGACGACAATTTCACCCGCACTCCTTAGAGGGTGTCGTCAAATTAATTTCATCCATGGATTAAGCTATTAGAACGTA